>JAGQJP010000093.1 GCA_020430585.1 Myxococcales bacterium
AGGAACGAGATGCCGGTCAAGATCCCGAAGCCGATCTCCGGATGGCGCCGCATCTCGACCCACTCGTCCGCGGTCAACGGACCGGGCTTGAGCAAGATCGTGTCGGAGACGCCGATCTTCCCGATATCGTGTAGCAACGCGCCGCGTCCCAGCTCGTTGATCCGCTCCATCGGATACTTCAGCAGCCGCGCCAGCTCGAGGGTGTAGAGCCGCACACGCTGCGAGTGAGCCTGCGTCTCGTGCTCCCGCGCGTCGAGGGCACAGACGAGGGCGTCGAGGGTCGCCTCGTACGTCGACTCGACCTGACGCAGAGCCGCTTTCAGCTGGGAGGTCCGCTCGCGCACCCGCCGTTCGAGGTTCAGCTGGTAGTCGATGTTCTCCAGCAACAATTGCCGCTTCTCGAGCGCCCGCTCGATGCTGAGGGTCACCTCTTCGAGGTTGAAGGGTTTGACCAGGTAATCGTAGGCCCCGCTCTTCATGGCGGCGATCGCCGTGTCGGCATCGGATACCGCCGTCACCAGAATCACGGCGGTGTGGGGATATTGCTCGCGGATCTGGCCGAGGATCTCGATCCCCGAGCGCCCGGGCATGTTGATGTCCGTAAGCACCAGATCGAACTCTGTCACGGCGAGGTATTTGACGGCCTCTTCCGCCGACGCCGCCGTGACCACCGAATAGCCCGAGAGCTCGAGTTTGCGCTGCAAGATCGCGCGGATCACATCTTCGTCATCGATGATCAGCACCGACGCGACGGTTTCGACGTCGTTACTCATCGCCCTCTCGGACCCGACACGCGCCGGGTGCGCACCGTTGGCCGCGGCTTAGCCCCGCCAGCCGATTTGCTTGCTGTCGGGAATCGTTTCGAAATCGGGTGCTTCGTCGAGATCGCGCCCCTTGAACGCAAGCAAACGCTCGCGCTGCACCTCTGGGAGACGCTCGAGATGCTCGAGAAAATGGTGCAACCGCTGCGCCGTCAAGGCCGACAACCCGTGCTCGAGCTGACAGGCGTCGAGCTCGGCCTGTTCGCTCTCGAGACCGAGGACGAGCTCGAGAAACCGCACCATATCTTCGTGGCGATGGACGAGGTGGTGGGCAATGCGACGACCTTCTCGGGTGAGCGTCACCGCGCCGCGCGCTTCGTGGGCGACATAGCCCGCTTCGACCATCCGCTTGATCGTACGGGTCACCGTCGGCAATTTGCAGCCGAATCGCTCTGCGAGCGCCGTGACGGTCACCGTTTCGTACTCGTCGGAAATCCGTTGGATCGCCTCGATGTAGTCTTCCTGCGTCGGCGTCAGCATGTAGATCAGAGTAGCGCAGAAATCGTCGCGAGAGAAGTACCAAATCAACGACCGGCCCATACGCGGCCTATCGAAGAGTGACGTGGTCGCCCTGACACGCGAACGTGGCACACGCGACGCCACGCGGACGGTCGATTCTCTTGCCAGCCCAGGGGGCGTGGAGTACGATGAGCGGCATTGAATTTGCACGATGGTGCCGGTGATGAAGTCGAAGCAGGATGCACCAACCGTGATCACGAAGCGACGCCCCGAGAAGCGGCGGGCGCCGCTGTGGAAGCGTCTGTTGAAGATCGCCCTGCTCGTCGGCTTCAGCGGCGCGGCGCTCGCGATCATCGGGTTCTGGAGCGTCGTCTTCTACCTCGACTCGCAGACGCCGAGCATTCTCACGCGCGACCACTACTGGAAGATGGCCAAACAGGTGACGCGAATCTACGCTCGCGACGGCCGGGTGATCGGTGAGTACTTCATCGAGCGCCGCACGCTGATCAAGGCCACCGAGATCCCCGAGGTGATGAAACAGGCGATCACCGCCGCCGAAGACAGCCGCTTCTATCAGCACGAAGGGCTCGACTGGCTGGGGCTATTGCGGGCGTTCTACGCCGTGGCGCGGGACAAGAAATTCTCGCAGGGTGGCTCGACGATCACGATGCAGGTCGCCCGTACGTTCTACCTGACCAAACGCAAGACGCTCGGCCGCAAGCTCCGCGAGATCGTCCTCGCCCGCAAGCTCGAGCAGCGCCTGGGCAAGGGCTCGATCCTCTTCTTGTACCTCAATCAAATCTATTTCGGCCACGGTCGCTACGGCATTCGCGAGGCCTGCCGCTACTTCTTCTCGAAGGACATCAAGCAGGCGACGGTCGTCGAGGCCGCACTGCTCGCGGGGCTGGTCCAGTCGCCCGAATCGTTGTCGCCGATCCGCCATCCGCGACGCGCCCTCGCCCGTCGAGCGTACGTCCTGCGCCAAATGGCAGACAACGGCTTCATCACGCTCGCCGAGGCGACCCGCTTGTCGCAGACGCCCCTCGGGCTCAAGATCGCCTCCGCCCCGCACGACGCGGCGCCCTACTTCACCCAGGCCGTCGTGCGCAAGCTGGTGAACCAGTACGGAAAGAGGGCGGTCTACGAGGGCGGTTTGCAAGTATGGACCAGCGTCGATCTCGAGATGCAGAAGGCGGCGGTCGACGCCGTGCGCCACGGGCTCAAGGAGATCGACCGCCAGTTCGGGTTCTACAAGCCGCTGCGACACGTCGGACCGGCCGAGATCCAACGCGCACTGGCGACATTGGCCAAAGAGATCCGCGAGCACAAGGTGCTCTCGTCGGGTCGCATCGTCGAGGGCATCGTTTTGGGCCGCAGCGCGAAGCCGAAAGGCTATCGCGTCTCGCTGGGCGCCTTTCGCGCGACGCTTCCCGACACGAGCCTCGAACGCTTCGAGACGCCAACTCGCAAGGCCTCGGCGCTCTATCGGCGGGGCGACGTGATCCGCGTCTCGACGACTCACCCGGTTCGGCTCGAGCAGCCCACGGACGTCGAGCTCAAGCCAGAGGGCGGCCCGCAGTCGTCGCTGGTGGCGATCGATCCGAAGAGCCGCGAGGTGCTTGCGTTGGTCGGCGGCTACGACTTCGAGCTCTACTCGTTCAATCGCGGCTGGCAGGCCTACCGCCAGGCGGGCTCGACCTTCAAGCCGATCGTCTACGCCGCCGCGATCGAGAGCGGCAAGATGACGCCGCAGACGATCTTCTACAACGTGCCCGAAACCTACCGTCTGAGCCGGACGCGGACCTGGAAGCCGAAGAACTTCAGCGGGCGGTATGACGGAAAGCCTTACAGCATGGCCGACGCGCTGAAGAACTCGATCAACGTGATCGCCGTGACGATCCTCGACCGCCTCGGCATCGACCCGGCGATCGACTTCGCCCGACGGATCGGCGTGCAGAGCAAGCTGAGCCACGATCTCACGCTGGTCCTCGGTTCGGCCTCGGTCTCGCCACTCGAGATGACCAACGTCTACGCGACCTTCGCCAACGGCGGGATGTACCGCGATCCGATCCTGATCACGAGGCTCGTCGACGGGCGCGGCCACACGCTGGTGGCGACGCATCCGCCCGCTCACCGTGTGATCAGCCAGTCGCTGGCGCAAACCGTGACCCAGATGCTCCACCGCGTCGTCGAGCTCGGGACCGGGCGTGCGGCGCGCAAGCTCGGACGGCCCGCCGCCGGCAAGACAGGGACGAGCAACAAGGGCCGCAACAGCTGGTTTGTCGGCTACACGCCACAGCTCGTCGCGGGGGTCTGGGTCGGTTTCGACGATCGGCTGCCGATCCGCCGCGGCACGGGTGGGCGTCTCGCCGCTCCGATCTGGACGCACTTCATGAAGGTGGCGCTGCAGGGCAAACCGCTGCTCGGCTTCCACGGTGTGCCGCTTGCGCCCGCCAAGCTCCCGACGACGATGAAGGACAAGCAACAGACAGCGCCGCGGGATCTCGACAGCCTACTCGACGATCAGCTGAAAAAAATGTAGCGCGATGAAGCACCTCCTCCTGATTGGGCTCCTGTGGCCCGTGACCACCGTGTCCATCGTCGGCTCGGCCTCGGCCGCGCCGTCGACGAGCACCCTCGAACGGATCTCACGCCAGATGTACGGCCAGCTCCAGAGCGCGATCCGCGGCCTGCACAAGGACGACGCCAGCCTCGGGGTAGTGGTCGACTCGATCGAGAGTGACATCGGCAAGATCCCGCTGCGCTTCGCGATCACCTTTCGACAGCGGCTGGTCGGACTGATCCGGGCGAAGCACACGTTGCGGCGGTTGGTCGCCTATCCGCCCAAAGCGTTGGGGAAGACCCTCGCCGAAGAGCTCGAAGCGGCGTCGCGCCGCGGTCTGGACCGCTTGCTGCGCTTCGAGATCGCCGTCAAGAACAACTACATGATCATCTCGGGCCACCTCTTCGCCACCAATCGCAACCTCTGGCTCTTCGGCCACGAGCCGAAGGTCGATCTGCAGGGATACTTCTTCATCTCGGTTCGCATCGACGCCGAGATCAAATACCTGCTCGGCCGCTCGAAACAACCACCAACGCCCAGCAAGTGGGCTCTCGAGCGTCTCGATCTGCTACCGGGCTCGCGCCTATTGGCCGTGGGCATCGGCGACATCGACGGCGACCGCGAGCAAGAGCTGCTGCTGTTGACCCGCGACGCGATCCATATCTTCGAATGGCGGAGAGGTGCATTCGTCGAGCTGCGCCCACGGATCCATCTCGACAAACGCGCGTTGCGCGACATCGTGCCTCGCAATCCCGTCGGAAGCCTCGTCGTCACCGATCTCGACGGTGACGGTCGCGCGGAGATCCTCAGCGGCACGAACTACCACACCGCTGGTTTCGCACACCGCTGGACGCCGACCGAGGCGGTCGAGCTCAAGACCGTCGAAAAGCTGCCCCTGCGGCTTCCCGGTATCCCTCTCGCAAAGGGGCCCGGCGACTGGCTGATCCTCGGGCTCCCGCACCACACGTTTCCTCAGTTCACCTCGGCGACGTTTTTCGACTGGAAGCTCGGAAAGCAGCGCAGCTATCCCCTGCGCGGAGCCTTCCTCTCCTTCGCCCGGCAGCCGATCAAGACGCCGCGGCACCAGATTCTGGTCTCGGCGGTGTTGCGCCCCGACTACCAGCTGACGCTGCATCGCGGCGGGCCGAGTCGCGCCGTCTGGCACAAGCTCGGCAACAAGGCTGGAATCGCGCTGGCGATCACCGATCTCGACGACGACGGCGTGCCCGAGTTGGTGCAGACCGACGCGTCGTACCCGACCCAACACGATCGCGTGACGATCTGGCAACTCGGCCGGCGCAAGCTGACCAAACGCTTCGAATCGCCGCGGCTCGCGGCGATCGTCGGCCTCGCCTGCGGCGACATCGACAACGATGGGCAACTCGAGGTGGTGCTGATCTCCTTCGACGCCCAGAGCGAGACCACGACCCTGCACGTGTTGCGGAGACAGCCGTGAGACGGCTCTGGCTCGGGCTCGCGATCGTCGCCTGTTGGAACGGCGGGGCGATGGCGATGCGTTGGCCCTCGTACGGCGGAACCCTCTCCTTCGCCTTTCGCGGTACGACGCCGGGCGCCGCTCGCCATTTCACGATCGCGAGTGACGCGATGCTCTTCGCCGCCCGCTTCGACTCGCTCTACCGCGTCTCGCGCGACGGGCGGGTCCAGCCGAATCTCGTCGAGGACCGCGGTGAGCTCGACGCGACGCACAACACCTGGACGCTGAAGCTGCGCACGGGTTTGCACTGGTCGGACGGCCGGCCACTGCTGGCGCGCGACGTCGTCAAAGCTCTGCGCCACTTGCCGATCTGGATTCGTCAACCGTTCAGCGCGATCAGCGCCCCGAGCGCGCGAACAATCCGCCTGCGGCTGCGATTTCCCGTGCCCCATCGGCTTCAACTCTTGGCACACATCGCCGCGGCGATCGTGAAGCCACGACTGAACCGCCACCATCGGCGGTCGCTCGTCGGATGCGGCATGTTTCGCATGCTGCGAAAGGGCTCCGATCTCTTGCTCGTCCCCAACCGCTGGTATCATCGCGGGCGACCCTATCTCAACGGCATCAAGCTACTACAGACAGTCACCTCGAGCACGGAGTCCGATCGCTTCTACCTCGATCAGATCGACGCGACTCTCGTGCCGTCGACCCTCTACTCGCGCAAGCGGCGTCCGCCTCGCGAGACGGTCGCTCCACTCGAAGCGACGATATTCTTGCTCTTCAACACGCGCTCGAGCACCTTCGGCAATATCGACGCGCGGCGAGCAGCGTGGGCCTCGCTCAACCTCGGCAACTTGCGGCGCTTCGTCCCCTATCCCGCCCGCGTAGCGCGAACCGTGCTACCGACGCGTTATCGCTCGAAGCGACAGCTGAGCCAGCCCTCGATGCGGGGGAGGCGACTCGAGGCGAGCCAACCGATCGTGTTGATCTTCGATCGCGACCGCCCGGGCCATCAGGCCCTCGCCAAGGCGGTCCTCGGAGACATCTCGAACGGGCTGCAGGTCGGCGAGATCCGCTTTCTCGCCCTCGATTCGAGCGAGTTCAAGCGCCGCCTCGACGCGCGGCGGGGCTTCGACATCGCGCTGGTCGAGACCCTGCACCTCACGCGTTCGCGCCGCGTGGCCCTCGCCGCGCTGATGCACCAGCTCACGCCTTCGACGCCACTGCTCTCGACGATTCACAACGGCTCGCTCGGGATCGACGGGCAGCTCCGCAAGTGGCTCGCCGCGATCCCCTTCGTGCCGTTGCTCCATCTGCATCGAACGCTCTACCACAAGCCCTCGTTCGCGCGGGTCGCGTTCCGCGGCGACGGATTGCTCGACCTGTTCGAGCTGTTCCTCGACGACACGGAGGGGCGGTGAGATTCTTTCGGTTGCAGACCAAGCTCACCCTCGCCTTCCTCTTCGTGACGATCGTGCCCCTTTCGGTCACGATCGGGCTGCTCTTCCAGCGGATCAAGCAAGAGTTCGAGGCCGACTTCAATATCCGTCTCGGCGAAATCAAGCGCTCGATTGCCGCGGTCTACGCCCTCGAGGAGAAGGCGATCCTGCGCAAGCTCAAGTCGGTGAAGGGTGAGCCGGCAATCCACGCGTTGCTCCTCGATCTCGGCGCAGGCGTCTATCAGAAGCGCAACGATGAGGCGATCGAGAAACAGCGCGCGTTGATTCGCGACACCCAACGGATGATGCGCGCGATGAGCCTCGACGTGCTGAAGTTGCTCGACGCCAAGGGGCGCCCCCTCGCCTACGGGCACCAGGAGTCGTTCTCGATGGTCGTCGACGCGACGTCGCTGCGCTACGCAAAGCGTTTCGCGGGTCAGACGTTTCTGCGCTACGAATGGATGTGGAAAAATTCGAAGCGCGAGCGACGGCTCACGCTGCAGGTCGCCACGCGGCTGCAACGTTCGCTGTTGGCGGTCGGCGGCGTGCTGGTCAACCGCGACCTGTTGCGCAGCCTGCGCGCCGTCGGCACGGGAACAGAGCTCGTCCTCTTCGCCAAGGACGGCCACGTTCTAATGGCGACGACGACCAACCCCGCCTCCCTCCAGCGAGCCGACGCATACAAGCGCGAGGAGATCACGCTGACCAACCCGGGGTCGACGGTCCCGCTGGCGCGGCTCGCCGTCTACCTCTCGAAGGCCGACCTGCAGCGCAACAGTGACCAGCTGCTGCTGTTGGCCGTGATCCTCGGGGCGATCGGCTTCGTCCTCTCGATCGGCCTGGCGGCCGTCTTCTCTCGAGCGATCGCCCGCCCGGTCAACGAGCTCGCCAAAGCCGCGGGACAGATCGCCGGTGGAAACTGGAACGTGCAGCTCGAGCGAGCTGGCCGCGACGAGATCGGCGAGCTGGTTCGCGCGTTCAACAGCATGGGCAGCGAGCTCGAGCGCTACGAGACCGAGCTGCGACAGGCCGAGCGCATCGCCGCCTGGAAGGACATCGCGCGCCAGATCGCCCACGAGATCAAGAACCCACTGTTCCCGATACAGACCTGCATCGAAACCTTGAAGAAGGCTCACGACCGCCGCCATCGCGACTTCGACGAGATCCTCGACGAGTCGACGGCGACGGTCCTCGAGGAGGTCAAGCGGCTGAAGCAAATCGTCGACGAGTTCAGCAACTTCGCGCGGATGCCGAAGCCCGAGCTGAAGCCGATCGGCCTCAATCAGGTGCTCGAACACGTCGCGATCCTCTACCGCAACGTCTCGGAGTCGATCGTGGTCGAGCTCGACCTCGGTCGCGACCTCGAGCCAATCGATGGCGACGCCTCACTGTTGCAGCAGGCCTTCATCAATCTGGTGAAGAACGCGATCGACGCCGTCGACCCGGCGAACGGGCGCGTCTCGATTCGCAGCTATCAGCATGGCGACTGGATCGTGGCCGAAGTCTCGGACAACGGGCACGGGATCGCCGCCGAGGACACCTCGCGGGTCTTTCAGCCCTACTTCAGCCAGAAGGCCCACGGCACCGGGCTCGGCTTGGCGATCGTCCATCGCGTGGTGACCGATCACGGTGGTCAGATCGAGGTCGAGAGCGAGCTCGGCCGTGGAACCACGTTCCGACTGCGCTTCCGACCGAGTGGGCTCCTATCGCCGGATGTTCCCGAGATCTATTGAGCACCTCGCGATAACTCTCGAAAAGTGCAAACTAAAATGGCCTACCCGTGCGAGACGCTTGCGTTTCAAATGCATTTGAACTAATAGGTTCATATCAATTATCTCAACAAAATCCAACCCGTAGGTTGGGTTCTGACTGTGAACGGTGTTCATGGTTAAAAAAGGTGACGAGCGCCCGGATCGCCCCCTCTCGTCGTGGGAAGCCTCGGCGTTGGAGGCGGTCGCTGGCGTCATCGAATTCTGGGGCTTCAAGCGCAACCAGGGCCGCCTCTGGACGCTGCTGTACCTGCGCGGCGTCGCGCTCACCGCGGCGCAAATCCAGAGCGTCCTCGACCTATCGAAGGGCGCGGTCTCGATGGTGACGCGGGAGATGGAGCAGTGGAGCGTGATCCACCGCTTGCGGCACGACGACTCGAACTCGTGGCACTTCGCCGCCGAGACCAGCCTGGTCAAGATGGTC
>JAGQJP010000094.1 GCA_020430585.1 Myxococcales bacterium
CAAACCAGCTGAGAATGTCACCTCGACAAACCATCTTCATCCGACCATTCTATTTCATGCTGGCGCGCATTTCAATATCGCCTGGCGCTTCGGATTGGCATTATTGGCGATCGGCGGCGGCGTGGATCGCCAACGCCTCGACTTCGATGCGATTGAAGGGAGAATAGCCGCGCAGCTCGACCCGCATCGCGTCGGCTCGAAAGCGCGTGGCGGGAAAGCGGACGAGATGCACGCGGCCGGCGAGGGTCGGTTTGCCGAACGTGCCGCCGCGCCAGACGACGTGCCAGCTTCCGCCGGCATCGCGCAGCATCACGCGGCGCACTTCGATCGGGACGAGGGTCTCGACGACTCGAGCTCCGTCACAGCGAACGGCGCGACGATACTCCACCTCGATGGTGGCGCTGGGCTTGGGCGTCGCCGCCGAGGTCCAGGCGCGTTTGAAGTAGCCGGTTCCCGGCACGGGCCCAGGGGGACCGATGAGCTGCGCCGCATCCTCGCCGGGCCGCGCGGATTGGGAGCTGACGCGCAACACCCGCGCCACCCACTGCAAGCCTGGCTCGGCGATCACCGCGCGTCGGACGTCGTGCAGCAGGCGCCGTGCCTCGAGAACGCGTGCGATCGTCGCGTCACCGCGCGTATGGATCAGGCCCTCGTGGAGAAATGCGAGCTCCCGCAGCGGGCCCGAGAGACGACCGACGAGCGACGCGCTCGCGACGAACCACTCGGCGGTGAAGCGCTCGCGGTACTTCTGTCGCGCCCACATCAAGGTCTCGCGCCACCCTGCAGCGGCGGTCAGCACGCGCAGCAAGACGCGCAGCTCGGGCGACAGCCCACGTTGCGCGGAGCGCCGCAGGTCGACGAAGGGAACCCCGGTGCAACCATATCCCCCACGTGGCAGCGCCAACTTCGGAATACGGCGCGAGACGAGGGGGCCGGTGACGATGCGCTCGCTCTCGAAGGCACGCGCGTCGGCGATTCCACAGCGCACGTGAAGAAGATCGGCGCCGAACCGTGCGGCGAGCTGATCCCATTCTCGATCGCAGTCGCGGCCCACGCAATAGAGCGTCCCCAACGGCAAGAGCTCACGTCGGTCACGACCGAGCACGTCGCGAAAATAGCGGGAAGGATCGCGTACCGTCGCGGGAACGCGGCGAACACGTGTGTTGGAGCGCTGCAGGGACCTCTGCACCGCAGGAAACGGCGCGTAGACCGTCACCAGGTTCCGACGACAGGAGACGGACGCGAGCACGAGCGCCGCCAATGCCCCTAGGATCACCACCCACCGCACGTCGACCGGCCTCCGATTGTCAGTCGAAAAACACTGCGCTATTATCGCACCTTCGGCACCTGGCAAACAACCCTGCACGTCGAGGTAACGGGTCGCGACGGAGGGGGCCCCGAGTGCACACCGCGTGGGACAACTGGGACGCGCTATGGTATCGTGAGCTCGATGGATCGAGAGACCAAACGACGCTTCGGACAATGGGATGCTGGCGCCCTTCTCTTCTCGGGGGAGAGCTGCGCCGTCTATCAAGCCGAGCCCCGAGGGGCGGTGATCAAGTGGCTCAAGCCTCGGGCCGCAAACGATCCGCGTCACCACGACCAGTTCGCCACCGAGATCGACGCGCTGACGCATCTCGAGCACCCGAACGTCGTCAAGCTGCTGCACCACGGCGAAGTGGACAACCGTCCCTACCTCGTCCTCGCCGAGCGAGGCCTTCCGTTGGCCTACCTCGGACGCCTGACGCTTCGAGACGCGCTCTACGTCGCCTCGGAGGTCGGACGCGCTCTTCAAGCCGTGCACAAGCTCGATCGGGTGTTCCGCAACCTCGCGCCGGCAAACGTCCTGATCAACGACGCCGGAGAGGTGACGTTGATCGACTTCGCCTATTGCTGCGCGCCGAACACCTCCGAGCCGGGAGCGCCAGCCCATCACAACTACCTCTCCCCCGAGCAGGCGCGCGGCGAGTTGCTGAGCCCCCAGAGCGATCAGTACGGGTTGGGCCTGATCCTCTTGGAGTTGACGACGGGCGCCGCGGCTTACCCGGCGGAGCGCTCCGCCGAGCAGTTGCGCTTCATCGCGTCGGGGCTCTCGGCTGGAGAGGTGCGGGCGCGAATGGCGGCGGTGGGCAACGTTCAGGAGCGGTTGACGAACCTGGTGCTCCGCGCCCTCGAACGCAACCCACACGAGCGCTTTGCCCAGATGATCGAGCTGATCCGCGAGATCAATCGAGCGCTCAACGTGATCGACGTCAACCGCGATCGACGCGAGCTCTGCGAAACCGTTCAGCGCGTTCGGCACCAGATGCAGATGAGCTGAGCCCAACGAGTCCGCCCGAGTGACCAAACCCCAAGGGTACGAGCGATGAGCGAGAACGATTACCATCACGCGGCGCAGCGCGCCGCCGAGCTTCGCGACGAGCTGCAGCGCCACAACCAGGCGTACTACGTCGATGACAGCCCGCTGATCTCCGACGCCGAGTACGATCGGTTGATGCGCGAGCTGCAGGGGATCGAGAGCCGATATCCCGAGCTGCAGAGCGCCGATTCGCCGACGCAGCGGGTCGGCAGCACAATCGCCTCGGAGTTCGCCAAGGTTCGCCATCGGCAGCCGATGCTGAGCCTGCAGAATGCGATGGACGCCGACGAGATGCGGGAGTTCGTCGAGCGGCTGCTTCGCTTTCTCGGGCGCGACGAGGCGATCGAATTCGTCGTCGAGCCCAAGTTCGATGGGCTCGCGGTCGAGCTGGTCTACGAAGACGGCCTGTTCGTCAGCGGCTCGACGCGCGGGGACGGTCAGGTCGGCGAAGACATCACGGGGAATCTGAAGACGATCAAGACGATTCCGTTGCGCCTGAACGGCGATCGCGACGAGCTACCGCAGCGGCTCGAGGTCCGCGGCGAAGTCTACTTTCCGATCGCCGATTTCGACGAGCTCAACCGCCGCCGAGCCGAGAAGGGGGAGCCGCTGTTCGCCAATCCCCGGAACGCCGCGGCCGGATCGTTGCGCCAGCTCAACGCGGCGATCACCGCCGAGCGCCCGCTGGCCTTCTTCGCCTACGCGATCGGCGTCGTGACGGAGCATCGGTCGCTCTCGAGCGCATCCGACGACTCGACGGTCTCCCGAGGGGACGAGGCGACGAACGCGGCCTCGGGCGACCCGGTACCCGCTGGCTCCGTCGGAGCGGGGCGCTTCCAGTCGCAGTGGCAGGTGCTCGAGACCCTGCCGCGATGGGGCTTCCACGTTTCGGAACGCATCCGCCGCTGCCGAGAGCTCGACGAGATCCTGCGCTACCGTGATGAGCTCAACGCCGATCGCGACACGCTCCCCTTCGACGTCGACGGCGTCGTCGTGAAAGTCGACTCCTTCGCGCTCCAGCGCGAGCTCGGCGAGCTCTCTCGGAGCCCGCGCTGGGCGATCGCCTACAAGCTGCCGCCTCGTCAGGAAGTCACGCGGGTGCTCGAGATCAGCGTCAACGTCGGTCGAACCGGGGCGGTCACGCCAACCGCCGAGCTCCAGCCCGTGCGGGTCGGCGGCGTGACGGTCAGCCGGGCGACGCTGCACAACATGGACGAGATCGAGCGCAAAGACGTGCGGATCGGGGATTGGGTCGTAATCCAGCGAGCCGGCGACGTGATCCCCGAAGTGGTCAAACCGATCGTCGAACGGCGAGACGGGAGTGAGCGGCGCTTCGAAATGCCGAGCCACTGCCCCGAGTGCGGGGCCGAGGTCGTGCGCCCCGAAGGAGAAGCGATCCATCGCTGCACGGGCCTGAGCTGCCCAGCAAAGCTTCGAGAGTCGCTGTTTCACTTCGCCTCGCGCCGTGCGATGGACATCGACGGCCTGGGAGCGAAATGGATCGAGCAATTCGTCGAACATGGCCTCGTCTCGTCGGTGAGCGATATCTACCGCCTGACCGTCGAGCGCCTCGTCCGCCTCGATCGTCTGGCGGAGAGGTCGGCGAGCAACCTGATCGCCGCGATCGAGTCCTCGAAAGAGCGCCCGCTCGAGCGCGTGCTCTACGCGCTCGGGATCCGCTTCGTCGGCGAGCGCACGGCCCAGCAGCTGGCGAACCACTTCCGCTCGATCGACGCGCTGATGCACGCCACCATCGAGGCGCTCACCGCGGTGGACGATGTGGGGCCTACGGTCGCGAGCGCGGTGCTCACGTTCTTCGCCCAGGAGACGAACCGACGGGCGATCGATGAGCTGCGCGAGCTCGGCGTGCGCTTTCCCGAGGTCGCGCCGACGACGATCGTCGAGACGGGTCGGGCGCTCGGCGGGCTGCGCTTCGTCTTCACGGGCGGTCTCGAAGGGCTCAGCCGCGACGAAGCCAAGATGCGCGTCGAAGCTCTCGGGGGCGTCGTCGTGGGCTCGGTCTCGAAAAAGACGAGCTACGTGGTCGTGGGAGCCGATCCGGGCAGCAAGCTCGCCAAGGCGCAGACCCTCGGAGTACCGGTGTTGGACGAGGCCGGCTTTCTAAAACTGCTCGACGAGGCTCGAGCAGGCGATCATCCCTTTTGAAATCCCCCCGCGCTCTGCTATACTTCTTCGGGGAAACTTGCCGAAACCAGACCGGAGAACAGCGATGCGCATTCTCGTATTGAGCCTCTTGTTGGCCGCGATGTGGCTCTTCGTACCGAGCTGCTCCAAAAGCTCGAAGAACACGCAGAACACGTCGGACTCGAGCACGAATGGCGACATCGTCGCCGACGTCGTTGAAGACGTCGTGCCGGATACCGCGGTCGAGGAGGTCGCCTGCCCCGAGGGGACGGTCTGCGACGACGGCGATCCCTGCACCAAGGACGACAAATGCCAGGCCGACGGCAGCTGCAAAGGCACCGCGTATACCTGTGATGCCCCGCAGAATGGCTGCGAGCAACCCGGCGTCTGCAACGGCGACGGGACGTGCACCTACAAGCCGGTCCCGGGCAAGTGCGTGATCGACGGCAAGTGCTACGACGAGGGACAGGTCAACCCCGATAACCCCTGCGAGGAGTGCA
>JAGQJP010000095.1 GCA_020430585.1 Myxococcales bacterium
CGATCCGCGCCGGCGGCGTGACATCGTGGGTCGTCGTCTGGGCTCTGCCAAAGGTCGCGTCCGCGAGGAGGCAGAAGAGGAGGAGATAGAACCAACTCGTCGGCGAATGTCTCATCGTGTAGCCTCGATCCGTTGTGCGGCGAGAGCAACGGGTTGCCGCCGCCGCGTTGCAAGGCCGATCCACAACATGTTCGTCGCCAACTGTCAACCGCCCGTCCGAAAACACTTGCCTGTCGCGCCTCGATTCGTTTTAATTCTCACGACCATAGAGGAGGAGCGCGGTGTCTTTCGAGCTCGACGCGAAGAAGCCCGAGTGGCTGAAGATCAAACTGCCCGGCGGCGGTACCTACAACCGAATCAAGAAGCGGATGCGCGACAATCTGCTCTACACGGTCTGTGAAGAGGCGCACTGTCCAAACATCGGCGAGTGCTGGTCGATGGGGACGGCGACGTTCATGATCATGGGCGATCTATGCACGCGCGGATGCCGCTTCTGCAACGTCAAATCGGGCAAGCCCGTCTCGGGTTGGCTAGACCACGACGAACCCGAGAAGGTCGCCCACTCCGTCGAGGCGATGAGGCTCGAATACGTCGTGATCACCAGCGTCGATCGCGACGACCTGCCCGACGGTGGCGCCGAGCACTTCGCCGAGACGATCCGCGCCGTCAAACGTCGCGTTCCGACGGTGCGCGTCGAGACCTTGATCCCCGACTTCAGCGGCGAGATCGACGGTCTGCGCCGCGTCCTGGATGCGCGCCCCGACGTGTTGGCCCACAACATCGAGACCGTGCGGCGCCTGACCCCGCGGGTGCGCGACCCCCGCGCGACGTACGACCAATCCCTCGAGCTGCTTCGCCGCGCCAAGGAGCTCGCGCCGACGATCTACACCAAGTCGTCGATCATGCTCGGCCTGGGGGAGACCGACGACGAGATCCGCGAGGCCTTCGCGGATCTGCGGGCCGTCGGCGTACCTCTGTTGACGATCGGTCAGTATCTGCGCCCATCTCGCAAGCACCTCTCGGTCGAGCGCTACGTCTCGCCCGCCAGCTTCGAGGTCTATCGCCAACAGGCCCTCGAGCTCGGCTTTCAATTCGTCGCCTCTGGCCCGATGGTGCGCAGCTCGTATCGCGCGGCGGAGCTTTTCATTCTCTCCGATCGACGCTGAGGGAGGTCGCCCCGATGGATTCCTACGATGTGGTGGTGATCGGCTCTGGTTACGGCGGCGCGATTCCCGCGACGCGTCTGGCGGAAGCGGGAATGAGCGTGCTGCTTCTCGAACGCGGCAAGAATCGTGGGACGGGCGATTTGACCCAATCGGACGCGCCCGTCGAGATCCAGGAGGTGATCGACCTCGTCATCGCCCGCAACAACGTCGCCTTCCGCACGGGCAAGCTCGTCGGCGGTGCTTCGATCAACATGGATGGCGCTTTCTTCCGCATGCCCCAGAAGAGCTTCGAGGCGCGCGATGGCAAGGGGCGCCGCTATTGGCCCGAGCTCTATTCCCGTGCCGCCCTCGACCCCTACTACGAAAAGGCCGAGGCGATGATGAAGATTCGCCAGGTCGGCTGGGACGAGGTGCCGAAGACAGCGGGTCTGTTCGGGATGATGCTCGACGCCGCGGGCGCGAGCTGCGAGCTCTCGCGGATGAACTATCACAACTGCCTGCAGTGCGGCTTCTGTTCGGTGGGCTGTGTCTTCGACCGCAAGATGACGCTGCGCCATACCTATCTGCCCCTGGCCTATGCCGCCGGAGCGACGCTGATCTCCGAGGCGACGGTCTCGACGATCGAACCGAGCAGCGCTAGCTCGGGCTATCTCGTGAGCTACCAGCGCGGCGCGGCGAGCACGGTGGTCCACGGCACGCGTGTGATCGTCGCGGGCGGCGGGATTCACACCTCGGCGTTGCTCCTGCGCTCGAAGGCCAAGCTCCCCAAGCTCAGCCCGCACGTGGGGAAGAACTTCAACAACAACGGGGAGTTCGCCTTTGTCGGCCTCGTCCCCGAGAGCTTCGCCGAGCTCTCGTCGGTCTTCTGCTACAAGGGCATGGAGAACGGCGGGCTGATGAGCTTTCACTGGTACGACGAAGAGGGCTTCACCCTTCACCCGGGCGCGGGGCTCGAGCCGACGGTGCTGACGGGCGACTTCAAGTCCGCGACCGACGCCGCGCTGCCCTCGCGATCCTGGGGCCTGGAGTACAAGCGCTTCGCCGAACGGGTCTATCCCCACAAGCTGATCGCCTTCTCGGCGCTCGGTCTCGCCGACGGACACGCGGAGATCGCCATCGACGGCGCCGGCAAACCCGACATCGTGACGACGGACCGCACGGCGTTCGACGCCTACATCGATCGGCTCGAAGAGATCGTAACCGCCGTCGGGAAGACGTCCGGGATCACGCTCTTTCCGAGCGTCCCGCGCGAGCTCTCGGGGACGACCTCGGCGCACCTACTCTCGGCCTGCCGCATGGCCGAGTCGGCGGATGACGGCGTCGTCGACCCCGATGGACAGCTCTTCGGCTACGAGAACCTCTATTGCTGTGACGCCAGCGCCGTACCCTACTCGCTGGCGGTCAATCCGGCGCTGACGATCTCGGCCATCGCCGAGCGCACCGCCGAGTTGATCGTGACCAAAGGATAGCTGCGAGATGCCAACCGAAATCGATCGACGAGAGTTCGTGCGCATCGCGCTGATGGCGATCGGCGCTCTCACCCTGCCAGCCTGTAATCGGCCGCTAGCGGTCGTCGACGAGCCCGATCTCGCGGGGGGACCCGACTCGATCGTCGGGCCCGATGCAGGCGCGGACAGCGTCTCGACGACCGACACCTCGACCGACACGACGAGCGACGCCGATCAAGTCGTCAGCGAATACGATCTCGACCCGGCGCTGCCGAGCCTCGGCGGGGCGCCCGAGACGGCGAACGGGCGCGTCGTCGCGGCGTTCTGCGACACGATCATTCCGTCGGCGCATCGCGACCCGATGGCGGCGCCCGGCGCGCTCGAGGCGAACGTGCCCGCGCTCTTCTTCGACGCTCGACTTCCGGCGGCGCCGCTGGTGCCGCTGCTCGTCTCCTTGCTCAACGCCCAGAGCCAGACTCACTTTGGCGCTCGCTTCGACGCGATCGCCCCGTTTCGGCGGATCGACGTCGTCGAGAGGTCACTGGCGCTCTTCGGCGAGCTCGAGTTCGCAATCCAGCTCGTCAAGCTCGGCTACTTCAGCTCGCCCCAGGCGGCGACGCATTTGGGGTATCCCGGCTCGAACGCCGGGTATCGCAACGACCCCGACTTGACGTACGACAAACCGCTGACCACACCGCATCCGCTCTCGGTCGCGGGCAACATCCCCTGAGGCAGGCCGCATGGATTCGACCAAAGCGCCATCGACGATCGCCCGTGTCGCTCTACGACTCGTGCACTGGGCGATCATCATCAACTTCGCGATCGAGATCGTCTACGCCGCGTACATGATCTTCGTCGTCTTCGCCCATCAGGGCGGAGGCCCTCTCTGGACGCGGGCGTTGACGATTCCCCACGAGAAGATGGTGACGCGGCGCCTCTACGCGATCGAGTTCTGGCTCGCCTTCGTCGGACTGGCAATCTATCTCGCGTTGACGGAGATCGGACCGCGTCTTGCCCGTCAGAGAAGGCAGGACGAGTCAATCGGGCAGGATCGGTCGCAGAACCAGCCGTAGGAAACGCGCCAACTCGCGCACCATCGCCGCGTCGAAGTCGTCGTCGGGCTCGAGCTCGAAGGTCTCACGCAGGTCGGCTTCGCGCTCTGCGATCAGCCGTGTCAGATAGTAGTTGATCGTAACGAGCATCGTCCGCGCCTCTTCGTACGCGATCTGGCCCACGGCGGCGAGCTGCTGGCTGACCATTCGCGACATCGTAAAGCGCTTGGTGACGCCGCTCGGGCGCATCGACGGGTCGATGTCGAGGGCGTGGCGGATCATGATCCGCATCGCCCCCTGGTTCTGCCGCGCAAAGTCCCAGACCAACTCCGCCGCGCGATCGAGGTCGCGCATCAAGTGGGGCGCTTGGCCGACGTTCTCGCCGATCGCGACCTGCATCCGCTCGTACATCTGCTCGATCACGGCGTCGTACAGTCCGGCCTTGTTCTTGAAATAGTAGGCGATCATCGCCGATTGCAGGTGTGCGGCGTCGGCGATCTCACGGATCGAAGCCCCGGCGTAACCCTTGTCGGCGAATAGCCGCGCGGCAGCCTCGAGTAGCGAGCTGCGTGTCTCTTCGGATGAGCGACCTGCGGGACGCGCCATGCGAGCCTCCTTGCCCCAAGCTACCAACGTTTGCCGGCCTTCGCAACATCGCCGATTTTTTCGCCTCGGGCCTTTACATTGGGGTGGCTTCTGTTTATATCATGGCATATGGCATGGAAAATATATTACGAAGCAAAGCTCGGCCGAGCGCTGACCGACGAGGACAAGCGTCGCATCCAGCGCCATCGAGAGAAGTGGGAGCAGGTTCGGTGGAAACACGACGACTATCGAATCAAGCTCGATCCGGAGCAGAGCAACAACCGGCGGACGATCTACATGGGCGCCGTCTCGTTGCCCGACAGCGGGGATAGCCGCGGGCTCGAGATGGAGGCCGAGAAGGTCTTGATGGCGCTGGGTGAGCTCAAGCGGAGCATCCCCGAGTTCGAGCTCGACGTCCAGGATAGTCAGGGGCGGATCAAATACGACTACGGCCGCCTGCGCTTCGTGATCGGCCCGCCGACGCCCGGTTTCGTGATGCGCGGCTCGAAAGACCCGGAGCCCGAGGGCTCCTCCGAGCCGGAGCGTCCCGCCCCTCGCGGTTTCACCCTCAGCCCCGATCCCCCGCGCGACGAGGAGGAGGAAGACTTCGCGCCACCGGCGAAGATGGGCGAGAAGTTCGGGCGCGTGCAATACATCGCGCGACGCGGCAAGCCGCTCACCGTGCAAGAAGAACAAGTGATCTGGCGGCTGCAGGACCACTGGTGGAAGAAGGGCGAGGTCTATCAAGATGTCTTCAAGCCTCAGGTGCTGAGCCAGCCCGACGACGATTGGGTCGTGATCCGGGGGACGATCGAGCCGAACGAGAGCGTCGGTAACGACGAGGTCCTCGACATTCTGAGCCACCTGCGGGCCCTGCTCGGCGATTTGCAGTGGCAGATCGACGAGAAGCACGGGCGGATCTCCTGGAGCGACGCAGCCGGCGTATTCAAAGAAGTCGAGTCGCCCCTGCTCGCCGCTCCGGTCCCGGTCTCCGCCGGGCGAGGCGCCTCGACCACACGGAAACGCAGCGCCTCCTGGGGCGCGGCGGTCGAAGGTTTCAAGGGGTTCTCGGTGGCGCCGACGTCGTCCAAGAGTGGACCGGCTCTCGGCTCACCCGTGCGGATGAACGTCAGCGGCTGGAGCTTCACCGCCGAGAAGGACCTGAACAATACCTGGATCAATGTTTCCGGGCCCCTCGACAACCCGTTTCCCCTCGCCGCCGAGTTTCGCGCGGTGATCACCCTGCGCGACAAGGCTGATCGCGTCGTCTTCGTCGACAACCAATCGATCTCCGCGGCGCTGCAAGCCGGCGAAGCGGGTGTAATCTCGGGCTCGATCCCGCTCTCGGCGGAGATCTGGGTCAAGGTGGTCGAGGTACACGTCGCCCTCGACTACCGCGTCGCCGGGCAGATGGATGTCGGCGCCTTCAAGATCGTGCGCTCGTAGTCGCTCTCATCATGGACAGACCCACCGAGTGGACCCCGACGACGACGCCTCCGGCTGCCAAAGAGCCGTCCAGTAGCCTATTTTGGACCTCGGTCGCGATCGCCGCCCTGTCGGTGCTGGTTGTGGTGGCGATCATCGCCGAGCGGAACCAACTCTCCAGCCGCCTCGAGTTGGCTCAGAAGCAGCGCGATCTGCTCCTTCGTTATCAAGATCGGCTGACGGCGCGGATCGACACGCTGCGTTTGCAACGGTCGACGTTCGGCGCCGAGCGAAAACGGCTCCTGCAGCGCCTGAACGAGACCCGGCGCGAGATGGCGACAGACCGACGAATGCTCGGGCTGCTGACGCGCGCCGACCTGCAAAGCGGCGCGTTCGTGGTGACCCCGCCGAGCCGCGTGGTGGCGCACTATCTGTCGTCTCGCGAGACGGGGCAGGGTGTCGTCTTCGTCGCGAACTATCCGAGCTGGCGCCGGGGTATCACGCTCCAGCTGCTCTGCAAGGTCGCCGAGCGCTATCGTTTCCTCTCCACCTGCCAGCTTCAGCGCGGCCAGTTTCTCTGCAACTTCGACGCGCGGCGTCTTCTCGCGGCGCCGAACGAGCTCGTTTTGGTGGAGGGGCCGACCGCGAAGGCGGTTACCATCGACCGCGCCTCCCTCGCCGGACTGCGCGTCGTCGCCCGCGCCACGCTCGCCGCTCCGCCACCGCTCGCCGCTCCCCGACCGTTCAGGCGACGGCCGACGCGCTTTCGGCCGCCTGATCCGAAACGCTCTCCGATTTCTCCGCGCCCCGTTCGTCGGCGCCCCGTTTCTCCGCGTCCCGTTCGTCCGCGTCCGCCAAAGCCCGAGAAATGAGGCCCTCCGGGCGCTCTCGTTCGGAATCCCGATCGGTTTGCGGTACAATGTTGACGCTGTTTGGAGAATGCGATGAGACCGCGCCGCCGCCGCCATCTGATCGACCCGCTGCGGACGCTGGATCGGCCGCGAGCTGATCGGTCCGCGCTCGCCCCGGGCGCCGCCCCGGTCGACCTCCTCGTGCGCCTTGTCGCCGTTGCTCTGCTCGCGCTGGCTCTCGCTTCGGGCTGCACCACCAAAGAGCGCCTCGAATCCCCGCCCCTCGAGCGGAGCTGCGTCACCCACTTCGTCTTGCGCCCCGAGTCTCCGGCTCAGAGCGTTCGGATCATCGGCAGCTGGAGTGCCGACCCGAAGGGCGACGCGTTGGTCTGGGAGCCGAGCACGGGGGCCTATCGGATCAGCATCCGCTTGCCGCCCGGGCGCTACAGCTATCACTTCGACGTCGACGGAGAGCCGCGTCTCGACCCGCAAAATGGCCTCACTCGTTACGATTCTGGGCGCGAACGCAACGATCTGCTCGTCGCCGACTGCCAGAAGCCCGAGCTTCGCGTCGAGAGCGTCGAGACGAGCGGCGATCGCGTGTTCCTGACGCTCGCATTCTGGCGCACCGAGGCGGGGCCCGGCGTCGACGCGGCGACGCTGACCAGCCGCCTCGACGGGATCGACGTCACGCCGAGGGTCGAGCTCCTCGACAACGGCGATCGCCTCCGTCTGACCTTCGACGGCGTTGGGTGGGGTAAGCACTGGTTCGAGCTCAGCGCCGCGGACCGCGATGGGCGCGTGAGCGATATCGAACGGGCACCCGTTTGGGTCGAGACTCGTCGCTTTCAGTGGGACGATGCGCTGATCTATCAGGTGATGATCGACCGCTTCCGCCGCGAGGGTGGCGTCGCGCCGTTGACCGAGGCGCCGACGATGCGTCAGGGCGGCGATCTCGCGGGACTCGTCGAGAAGCTCGAGGCGGGCTACTTCGATGCGCTCGGCGTCAACGTGATCTGGATCTCGCCGCTCAACGACAACCCAGAGCTTCAGCTCGCCGATCGCAACGGGCGGCTCTCCGAGGCGTACCACGGGTATTGGCCCCTCGCACCGCGCACGGTCGAGCCGAAATTCGGCGGCGAGGAGTGGGTCGAGCGTCTGATCGCCGAGGCCCATGATCGCGGAATTCGCGTGATCGTCGACTACGTGATGAATCACGCCTTCACCGGCCATCCCTACGTCAAGGAGCACCGCGACTGGTTCTACGGCGACGGCAGCTGCGTCTGTGGGACGCCCGCCTGTCCCTGGAGCGTCGCGATCCAGGATTGTTGGTTCACCGAATTTCTTCCCGATCTGAATTTCCGCCGGGGCGAGGCGCTCGACGCGCAACTCGACGACGCGTTGTTCTGGGCTCGGCGCTTCGATCTCGACGGTCTGCGGCTCGACGCCGTGCCGATGATGCCGCGCTTCGTGGTTCGTCAGCTCGCGGCTCGCGTCCACCGCGAGCTCGAGGCGCCCGGAACGCGGTTCTATTTGCTGGGCGAGGTTTTCACGGCGCCTGGGGACTACCAATCGATCCGCTACTTTCTAGGACCCGACTCCCTCGATGGCGCGTTCCAGTTTCCCTTGATGTGGGCGCTGCGCGGAGCGCTCGCGAATCGCCAGCTGACGATGCGGGCACTGCACCAGGCGGTGCTCGACGCCGAGGACGCCTATCGCTACTCGACGGCGGTGATGGCGCCCTTCGTCGGCAACCACGACGTACCGCGCTTCATCAGCGAGGCGAACGGCGACCGTCTCGACGATCCCTTCGGTGCGCCGGCGCCACCCGTCGCCGAACCACGTCCGTATCGGTCTCTGATGCTGGCCCACACAGTGGTCCTCACGCTTCCTGGTGCACCTGTTCTTTACTACGGCGACGAGATCGGAATGCCCGGTTCGGGAGACCCCGATAATCGGCGGATGATGCGGTTCGACGATCGGATCAGTGGGTTGGAACGTTCGGTTCTCGAGCACGTGCAACGACTAGGCCGCACTCGACGCTGCTCCGAGGCGCTTCGCCGCGGTCGCTATCAGGTGCTTTCGGTTCAGAACGATCTCTGGGTCTTTGCCCGCATCGTGGAATCCGGCGCCGCGATCGTCATCGTGCACCGAGGCTCCCAACCGACCACGACGAACGTCACCCTTCCAAGTGGGCTACCGCTTCCCGTGGACGGGCGGTATGTCGACGCGCTGAGCGGGGCGATCGTCCGGGTCGAGGAGGGGCGAATCGCGCTCACCGTCGGCGCCGATACGAGCCAACTGCTCCTCGCCGCCGACGATCCCTGTCTCACGCCAGAGTGAGCGGGCGCACCCAAGCGCCATCTCCGCCCGGACTCAGAAGTAGCTCTCCCAGCGTTTCGGCACGTCGGTTCGTTGGTCGGCGGGCAAAAGATGACCGCCGATTCGCTGGGCGAATTTGGCGGAGAGCGCGGCAAACTGGCCGAAACGGTCGAAGCGAACCTCTTCGTTCGATGAGGCGCGAAAATCGCTGAGCGTGGCGAACCAGGCGGCGGCAGCGGCGGCGCTGGCGACGAAGCTCAAAGCCAGGGGGAGCGTGCCGAAGGAGAAACCCTCCCGCAGCCAGAGGAAGTTCGCCGTGCGATAGGCGAGGTAGCGCCGCGTTCGGTCTCCCAGGGAATCGAGGATCTCAGGAGCGAGCTCGGCTTGAGCCAGCGTGACGGCGGCGGCTTCGAGAAGGTCCCGCTCCGATGGCGCGAGGGTCGCGAGCCACTCGGCGTCGTCGTCGATCGCCGAAGCGAAGCGGCGGCTGAACACGGCGAGCTGGTTTGCCACCGCCACCGGGACCGAGAGCGTCTCGCTCGGTGGCTCGACGAGGAACGTCGCCATGTGCGCCAGGCCGCCGATGCTCAACGTGTGGCTCCCGAGCCACTCGCAGAGATACTCTTCGCTGTCCGCTTCGACGAGATCGCGGTCCTCCTGGACGCTCGTCGAGACCACGCGCGCATCCCGGTTGTAGCGACGTTTGAGTGGCGTCACCTCGGAGGTGAAACCACGCCATTCGTCTTCGATGTCGACGGCCGGGGCGCTGTCGAACGTCTGATGGAGCCGCGAACAGGCAGCGGAGTACCCGAGCCGGATCGATTCACCCGCGGTGATCGCGACCAACGGAAAGAGCCGACAGGCCAGTGGTTTCTTGTCGAAGCCGAAGCGGGCGTGGACGCGGCAGAGGTTCTCGTCATCGAGAAAGGCGCACTTGCCGTCGTTCGGCCGCGCGAGGTACCAGCGCCCCTCGTCGTCCCGGCGGAGCGGCTCGAGGTGGGCGATCGCCGGAACCTCGGCTCTGATCTGCTGCCACTGCTCGTTGAGCAGATCGACTTCACTCTGCGCCAGCGGCCCGACTTCGTCTCCACGACAGGAGTTGCCGCAAGCGACACAGCGGTAACGGTGGATTCCGCTGACCGTGACCGGACGCCCGTTCATTTTCACAATCCCGACGCGTTCCAGGGATTCGGCGAGGACCTGTACGAAATCGGCTTGGGGCAAGTCGATCCCCTGGGCCTCGATCTCGTCTTGAATCTCGTCGCAGCTCTTCTCGCCGTCGAAGTAGAGCAACAGCGCGGCGACTTGGGCCGGCAATTTGGCGGCGCCGCGCTCACCGTCGCGCATCAAGCGATAGGTCAACTGAATCCCGAGGTCGGGGTCGGGGTCGGTGATCGTGATCCGCACCGCGCGTTCGACCTGCGGGCACAAGCGAGCTCTCATGGGCAATTTCTCCGGTTGCCGTGCAGCGTTCCAGAAGCATACGGCAGAATGGCGCCGATGCAAAGCCCAAATCCGGCGACTGACCGACTCAATCGCGATAGCCAAGCGCGCGGGGCCCTGGTATCCTATACGATACGGCGTAGCCGCGCTCGTTGTGCGTCATAGGCTGGCGCTCTGCGGAGTTCAGCAAGAAAATCTGAATCTTGCGGACGCCCGGTTTGACGCGTATGACGCGCCGTGTTAAAAAACATCGGGCGAACTTACGGATATGCGAATGGACCAGCGACAGAAGCAAATTCAGCACGCCAGGCAGCACGGGCTCTACGATCCCCGATTCGAAACCGGAAGCTGTGGGGTTGGATTCATCGCCGACGTAAAGGGACGAAAATCGCGGCGGATCATCGATCAGGCGCTCTCGGTGCTCTGCAATCTGTTGCATCGCGGGGCGACGGGGGCCGATCCGAAGACGGGAGACGGCGCCGGGATCTTGATGCAGATCCCCGACACCTTTCTTCGTGCGGAGTGCCGGAAGATCGGCATCGAGTTGCCGCCGTGTGGTGAGTACGCCGTGGGGATGATCTTCCTCTCGATCATTCCCGCCAAACGCCGCCACTGCGAAGGCCTGATCGAGATCACGATCGAGAACGAGGGCCTCGAGGTCCTGGGTTGGCGCGACGTTCCCTGGGACAACGCAACCCTCGGCGACCACGCTCGCGACACGCAGCCGCGCATTCGCCAGATCTTCGTCTCCCGCGGGGCATTCGACGGCGACCAGGAGGCGCTCGAGCGCAAGCTCTACATCATCCGGCGCTCGATCAAGCATCAGATCCGCACGTCGGACCTCGGGGATTTCACACACTTTCACATACCGAGCCTCTCGAGCCGGACGATCGCCTACAAGGGGCTGTTCCTCGCTCCACAGCTCACCGAGTTCTACCTCGATCTGCGGGACCCGGCGATGGAGACGGCGCTGGCGATCGTTCACCAGCGCTACAGCACGAACACCTTTCCCACCTGGGACTTGGCCCATCCGTTCCACTACCTGGCGCACAACGGTGAGATCAATACGATCCGCGGCAATATCGCCTGGATGAGCGCGCGGGAAGCCGCGATGAGCTCTGAGTTGATGGGCGACGACCTGAAGAAGGTCTTCCCGATCGTCACGCCGAACGTCTCCGATTCGGCGGCCTTCGACAACGTCCTCGAGTTTCTCGTGATGACCGGCCGCTCGATGGCCCACGCGATGATGATGATGGTCCCCGAGGCGTGGGAGAAGAACCGCGAGATGTCCGACGAGCGGCGGGCCTTCTACGAGTACCACGCCTGTCTGATGGAGCCCTGGGACGGACCTGCGGCGATGGCCTTCACCGATGGGACGCGGATCGGCGGTACGCTCGATCGTAACGGCCTCCGACCTGCGCGCTACGTCGTGACGAAAGATGGTCTCGTCGTGCTCGCCTCCGAGGTCGGGGTGCTCGACATTCCGGCGGACCAGATTCTGCGCAAGGGACGGCTCCAGCCGGGCAAGATGTTCCTGATCGACACCGAGCAGGGCCGGATCATCGAGGACGAAGAGATCAAGGCCCAGATCTGCTTGCGCCGCCCCTATCGCGAGTGGCTCGATCGCTACCTGGTAACGCTCGAACAGATCGAGCGGCCGAAGACGCCGCTCTCGATGCGCGATCCCGAGACGCTCGTCAAGCGGCAGCAGGTCTTCGGCTTCACTCGCGAGGATCTTCGTCTGCTCTTGCCGCCGATGGTCGCCACGGCGCAAGAGCCGATCGGCTCGATGGGAAACGACACGCCGCTGGCGGTCCTCTCCGAGCGGCCGAAGTCGCTGTTCGCCTACTTCAAGCAGCAGTTTGCCCAGGTGACGAATCCGCCGATCGATCCCCTTCGCGAAGAGATGGTGATGTCGCTGTCCCAATACATCGGACGCGAGGGCAATCTCCTCGACGAGAAACCGTTGCGCGCCCGCGTGTTGAAGCTCGTCTCGCCCGTGTTGACCAATCACGACCTCTCGAAGGTGCGGGGGCTCAACATCGGCAGCCTACGCGCGGCGACGATCCCGATGCTCTTCGAGGTCGAGAAGGGCGCCGATGGCCTGGTCGTGGCGCTCGACAAAGCGTGTCGACTCGCCGAGCTGCGGATCGAGCAGGGCTACGGCCTCTTGATCCTGAGCGATCGCGGCTCGTCCGCCGAGCTCGCTCCGATTCCGAGCCTGCTGGCGGTCTCTGCCGTGCATCAGTACCTGGTGCGCGTCGGCGCGCGAACGAAGGCGGGGTTGATCGTCGAGAGCGGCGAGCCGCGCGAGGTGATGCATTTCGCGCTGCTCCTCGGCTTTGGGGCGAGCGCGGTCAACCCGTATCTGACCTTCAACACGATCGTCGATCTGATCGGCCGCGGCCAGATCGAGGCCGAGATCGAGCCCGACAAGGGGATCGAGAACTTTCGTAAGGCGGTCGAGAAAGGGCTGTTGAAGATCTTCTCCAAGATGGGCATCTCGACGCTCCAGAGCTACCAGGGGGCGATGATCTTCGAGGCCGTGGGCCTCTCGCAGCCGCTGATCGAGCGCTATTTCAGCGGGACGCCATCCAGCATTGGCGGGATCGATCTAGCCGTCGTCGCCGAAGAGGCTCGGATGCGCCACGCTCGTGCGTTTCCTGAGCGGATGACGTCGTTCGCCGACCTCGATCTCGGCGGGGAGTACCAATTCCGGCCCCAGGGCGAGAAGCACGCGATCAATCCCGACATGATTGCGCTCTTGCAGCAGGCGGTGCGGACGAACAACGAGACGCTCTACCGAAAGTACGCCAAGCTCGTCAACGACCAGCAGCGCGATTTCATGAGCCTGCGCGGGCTCTTCAGCTTCAAGAAGCGAGAGACGATACCCCTGGCCGAGGTCGAGCCCGTCGAGGCGATCCTCAAACGCTTCTGCACGGGGGCGATGTCCTTCGGTTCGATCTCCAAAGAGGCGCACGAAACCCTCGCAGCGGCGATGAATCGGATCGGCGGGATGTCCAATACCGGTGAAGGAGGCGAGGACCCCGCGCGCTATGCGCCCCAGCCGAACGGTGATTCGCTGAGCTCGGCGATCAAGCAGGTCGCGTCGGGCCGCTTCGGTGTGACCACCGAGTATCTGGTTCAGGCGCGGGAGCTGCAGATCAAAGTCGCCCAAGGCGCCAAGCCGGGCGAGGGCGGTCAGCTACCGGGACACAAGGTGAACGAGGTGATCGCCCGCGTGCGCCACTCGATCCCGGGCGTGACGCTGATTTCGCCGCCACCGCACCACGATATCTATTCGATCGAGGATCTGGCGCAGCTGATCTTCGATCTGAAGAACGTCAACCCCGCAGCGCGGATCAGCGTCAAGCTCGTCTCCGAGCGTGGGGTCGGGCTGGTCGCCGCCGGAGTGGCCAAGGCGAAGGCCGACGTCGTGCTGATCTCGGGCTACGAGGGCGGAACGGGGGCTTCGCCGCTCTCGTCGGTCAAGCACGCCGGCGTCCCCTGGGAGATCGGCCTCGCCGAGACCCAGCAGATCTTGGTGCTCAATGGGCTTCGTTCGAGAATCCGCGTCCAGACCGATGGGCAGCTCAAGACCGGGCGCGATGTCGTGATGGCAGCGCTCCTCGGAGCCGAGGAGTTCGGTTTTTCGACCGTACCCTTGGTGACGATGGGCTGCGTGATGATGCGCAAGTGCCATCTGAACACCTGCCCGACGGGGATCGCCACTCAGCGAGCCGAGCTGCGCAAGCGCTTCATCGGTGAGCCGGAGCACGTCGTCAATTACTTTAGCTTCGTCGCACAAGAGGTCCGCGAGCTCATGGCGTCGATCGGGGTGCGTTCGATGGACGAGCTCGTCGGGCGGGTCGAGCTGCTGGACGTCGAGCGGGCGGTCGGCCACTGGAAGGCCCGGGGCCTCGATTTTTCCCGCATTCTCTATCGCCCCGTGGTGCCGAGACGGATCTCGATCCGCTCGACCGAGCCGCAGAAGCACGCGATCGACACCGTCCTCGATCGCCACTTGATCGAGCTCTGCCGCCCGGCGTTGGAAGAGGGGCTCTCGGTCGAGCACGAGCTCCTGGTGCGCAACACCGACCGCACCGTTGGCGGGATGCTCTCGGGCGAGCTGACGCGGATTTGGGGCGCAAACGGGCTGCCGGATCGGACGATTCGGATCCACTTCAGCGGGACCGCTGGCCAGAGCTTCGGCGCGTTCTTGGTCAACGGCGTTCAGTTCATCCTCGAGGGGGACGCCAACGACTACCTGGGCAAAGGGCTCTGCGGCGGGCGGATCATCGTCTTTCCGCCGCGGAATTCTCAGTTCGAAGCGGCGGAAAACATCATCGTCGGCAACACCCTGCTCTATGGGGCGACGGCGGGCGAGGTCTTCATCAGCGGTGTCGCGGGTGAGCGATTCGCGGTTCGCAACAGCGGCGCCACCGCGGTCGTCGAGGGGGTCGGCGACCATGGCTGTGAGTACATGACGGGCGGGACCGTGGTCGTCCTGGGACCGACGGGTAAGAACTTCGGAGCCGGGATGAGCGGTGGATACGCCTTCGTCTACGATATCGACGGGCGCTTCGAGCGGCGGGTCAATCCCGATATGGTCGACGTCGCGCCGCTGCGGGACTCCGACGACGTCCAGCTTCTGCGCACCCTGATCGAGCGCCACGAGAAGCTCACCCAGAGTGTGCGCGCGCGCCAAATCTTGGCGACCTTCGAACGGGCGGTATCGATGTTTCGGATGGTCGTGCCCCACGAGATGCTGCGGATCGAAGCGCAGCGTCAGAAGGTCGTACATGGGTAAAATCACCGGATTTCTGGAGTTCAAGCGGAAAAGCAAGCGCAAGCGGACGATCGACGAGCGGCTCCAGGATTGGCGCGACGTCGAAGCGCTGCAACCTGAAGATGAGCTGCATCGGCAGGCGGCGCGCTGCATGGATTGCGGAATACCGTTTTGCAGCTCGGGCTGCCCGATCAACAACGTGATCCCCGACTTCAACGACATGGTCTATCGTGGCCAGTGGCGCGACGCGCTGACGACGCTGCTGGAGACCAATAATTTCCCGGAGTTCACCGGACGAATCTGCCCCGCACCTTGCGAGAAGGCGTGCGTCCTCGACATCAATGACGACCCGGTCTCGATCTGCCAACTCGAGCGCAGCATCATCGACCGCGCCTTCGAAGAGGGCTGGATCGAGCCGATCCCCCCACGCCTCTCGACGGGGCGGCAGATCGCCGTGATCGGCTCCGGGCCCGCGGGGCTGACGGTGGCCCAACAGCTGAGGCGGCAGGGGCACGAGGTCACGGTCTTCGAGAAGCAGCAGCGCGCCGGGGGGCTGCTGACCTACGGGATTCCCGACTTCAAGCTCGAGAAGTGGGTCGTCGAACGGCGGATTCAGCTCCTCGAAGAGGAGGGAGTGATCTTTCGCTGCGGCGTCACCGTCGGCAGCGATCTGAGCGTCGACGAGCTCCGTCGGCGGTTCGACGCGATCTGCCTCTGCTGTGGCGCCGAAACCCCGCGCGAGTTGCCTCTGCCGGGCCGCGAGCTCGGCGGGATCCATCTGGCGATGGACTATCTGGTGCAGCAGAATCGGCGCGTCGCGGAAGAGCACTTCGACGAGGCGCCGTTGACGGCGATGGGCAAGACCGTCGTCGTGATCGGCGGCGGAGACACCGCCTCGGACTGCATCGGTACCGCGAATCGCCAAGGCGCGCGGAAGGTGATCCAGGTTGACTACCACGAGCTGCCCCCCGCGGACCGTTCCCCCGAGACGCCGTGGCCGATGTGGCCGAAGATGTTCACCACCTCGTCCTCCCAGGAGGAGGGGGTGCTGCGCATGTTCGGTCTGTTGACCCGCGCCTTCCTCGGCGACGAGCGGGGTCAGATCCGCGCTCTCCAAGCGACCGAGCTCGAGTGGTTCAAGCGCGCGGGTCAGTGGCGCTGGCGCGAGAGGCCGGAATCGCTCAAAGAGATCCCCGTCGATCTGTTGCTGATCGCCGTCGGCTTCACCGGGCCGCCCCGCTCGCTGGTCGAGGCCTTCGAGATCGAGATCGATCAGCGCGGCGCCGTGCGGGTCGATGAGCGCTACATGACGACGCAGCCCGGTGTCTTCTGTGCGGGCGACATGATGCGTGGCGCGTCGTTGGTGGTCTGGGCGATCCACGACGGGCGCTCCGCGGCTGACGGGATCAACGCCTACCTGAGCGCGACCGCGACGAACGACGCGCGACCCGCCGATACGCGAAGCGGGAGCAGCTCACAGCGCGGCTCCCGCTGAGCGCGCCTCCCCTCGGCCGTGGATTCCTCACTCGGGCAGGATCTGGGAGATGCGAAATCCGGCGTCCTCGATCATCTGGCGGTCCGCTTCGAAACCCTGTCCGCCCGTCGTGAGATAGCCCTGACAAAATAGCGAGTTGGCAGCGTAGAGCGCGAGCGGCTGGAGCTGGCGCAGATTGACCTCGCGGCCGCCAGC
>JAGQJP010000815.1 GCA_020430585.1 Myxococcales bacterium
GCCTCGATCACCAGCGTTTTCGAGCTCGCGAGCAGCGAATCGCCGATGTGGAACTGATCCACCGCGCCATCGAGCGTCGCCGTCGGAAAGCGGAACATGATCGGACTGATCGGCGAAAATCCGTCGTACTCGCGATAGTACTTCGGGTCCATCGAGTCGCCCGCCGTGTTCTTGGGCAGCGTGTTCGCGCCGAAGACCATCTGGCGCCCGTTCGGCCCCTCTTGCAGATAGTAGTCCGAGGGAAAGGGAAACAAGCAGTGCGACGGATCGAGGTTGTCGCACTCTTGGGAACCCTCGGTCTCGGTGACGCCGAAGTTGTCGAGGATCGGGCCCGATAGAGCGGGCATCGGTCGGTCGCAGGCCGAAGCGAAACCGAGGACCAGGGCGACAATCAGGCAGAATCGCGCGCGACGCATGCGGCTCTCCATTTTCGTTTGTAGGACAGTAGAGATATAGGGCAAACAGGGCCATTTGCCAAGCCCGAATCGCATCGCCGCTCGTTCTTGACCTCGTCGGGAGTTGGGCGGATAATCGCGCGGTATGTGTGAACGACGCCGAACCGGTTGGGGCGCGCTGGTGCTCCTCGCGATCGTCTCGCTCGGCTTGACCCTCTCGTGCAAAAGAGAGCGCTCGAATCCGGACGCCACGTCTCCGATCTCCGATTCGAGCGCGCCGAACGACGCCGCGGGTCGCTTCTGCGGTGTGCGCTTGACGGCACGATTGGAGAAGATCGTCTGCGCCGACCCGCGCGTGAAGAGCCTCGAGCCGCTCAGCGGAATGATCAGCCTGCGCACCCTCAAGCTCAACGGTACCGCGATCCGCGATCTGACACCGATCGAAGGGCTACCGCTGCGCGTGCTGCAGCTCAAGAGCACCAACGTCATCGATCTCAAACCGATCGCCGAGATGCTCAAGTTGCGCTATCTCAACCTCGATCGGACCGAGGTCGCCGATCTGCGCCCGCTGGCGGCGCTTCGCGAGCTGAAGTTTCTCTATCTGAGCCGCACCAAGGTGCGCGACCTGAGCCCGCTCACGGCGACCGAGAGCCTGATCTGGCTCGATCTCTCCCACGCGCCGATCCGCGGAACCGAGTCGTTGCGACGCTTCGCGAAGCTGCGGATCCTCGACCTGAGCGGCCGGGCGATCGCCGATCTCACGGGGCTCTCGGGGCTGCGCGAGCTGCGGATGCTCGACATCGATCACACGCCGATCGAGTCCCTCGCGCCACTGGCCAAGCTGACGACGTTGCGTAGCCTCGATCTGACGGGGACCACGAAGGTTCGCGATTTCTCGACGTTGCGTGGCCTGACCAGCTTGACCGATCTCAAGCTGGGGCAGACGGCGTTCTCCGACACGACGCTCCTCACCGCGCTAGTGCGCCTCGAACAGCTCGACCTCGGCCGCACCAAGATCGCGGACCTGCGCGGATTGTCCTCGCTCAAAGCGCTCCGCACGTTGTCCCTCAAGGGTCTCGAGCTGAGCGACATCTCGGTGCTCTTCTCACTCCCGAAGCTGCGACGTCTGGTCGTCGGCGACGCGAAGCTGCCTGCGGGGCCGATTCAGCAGCTGCTGCACAAGCGCCCCAACTTGCGGCTCTATCAGTGATTCGAGGGCGCCCTTCGCCGACGATTGATGCGAGACAGTCGATCTGCTAGTCTCGAAACAGCACTTTGCCATCTGACGCCATTTGGCAGGCAGGGACGCACGCTTTGGACGACGCTACGCTGCAAGCGCTATACGACACCCCGGAGATCGCGGTCGGGGCGCAGTTCGCCAAGAAGTTTCGGATTCGCAAGCTCCTCGGTCGCGGCGGATTCGGTGCGGTCTACAAGGCACACCAAGAGGACATGGATCGCCTCGTCGCCCTCAAGGTGATGAAGCGCCAGCTGATCGAAGACGCCGCATCGGTCAAGCGCTTTCTGCGCGAGGTGCGCACCTCGAGCAAGCTCAAGCATCCGAATACGGTCAAGATCTTCGAGTTCGGCACCGCAGAGGCGGGCCAGCTCTTCTTCACGATGGAGTACATCGACGGCCTGCCACTCTCGCAGCTGATCAAGGCCCAGGGACCGGTCGACGAATGGCGCGCCCGCCGCATCGCGATCCAGATCCTCAAGTCCCTCTCCGAGGCTCACTCTTTGGGAATGGTGCATCGCGATCTGAAGCCGGACAACGTGATGATCGCGAACATCTTTGGCGAAACCGACTTCGTCAAGGTCCTCGACTTCGGGATCGTCAAGATCGTCGGCGAGCAGGACGGCGCGTTGACCCATACGGGCCAATACTTCGGCACGCCGAAGTACATGTCCCCCGAACAGGCGCGAGGCGAAGCGGTCGACCATCGCGCCGACCTCTACGCTCTCGGCGTGATCCTCTACGAAATGCTCAGCGGTCGCTTGCCCTTCGAGGCCTCGTCGTCGATGAAGCTGATCCTGGCCCACGCCCAAGAGCCGCCTCCGCCCCTGCCTGCCGAGCTCGCCCTCTCGGCGGAGACCGAAGCGCTGGTGATGCGGCTGTTGGCGAAGGACCCGGCGCAGCGTTTCCAATCGAGCGAAGAGACGATCGCCGCGATCGCTGGCCTGCCGTCGCTCGACCCGAGCGCGACCGAGATGGGACAGCCACCACCTGCGATCCTCGACCCCGTGAGCAGCCCGACGCCGTCGGGCGGTGCGCTCACGCCCGGCAGGTCCGGGGCGCCCAGCGCTCCGCACCACGAAATCGGCCAGGGCACGCGCCAGATCGCGGTCGCCGGGATCGTGCTGATCGTTCTGGCCAGCGCGATGGCGCTCTATTTCAAGCTCCGCGACCCCCAGAGCAGCGCCTTTCGCGAGCACAAGGGACGCACGACGACGGTCGTCGACCGCCAGGCGGTACACCCATCGGGTTCTGAGGGGAACGCGCCGCATCGTCGAGTCAGAGGCGTCAGCGCGACGGCGATACGCTTCGGGATGAGCGCCGTCTTCTCTGGACCGTCGCGAGAGCTGGGGCGCGC
>JAGQJP010000816.1 GCA_020430585.1 Myxococcales bacterium
GATGTCGACGGCGATCTGGTTCGACGGCGGCGAGAGCGTGACGGTGACGTCGACGTACTCGTACTCGATCGTCGGCGGCTGTAGCGGTGTCCATTTCATGCTCGGCAGCGGCGTCGAAGTGGGCACGCGGCGATGGCGTAACAGCTCGCGGGCACGGAAATAGATCGGCGGCAGCCCGCTCGGATCGAGGCCGGGGTCACCCGGCAACGTGAGCGGAGCGACCGTCGCCGCCTGGAGCGCGGCCGAGACGAACGACCAGAAAACGACGAGCACGACGAGCGGCCAGCGCCTCGAGTGGTGGCTCATGGCGCCCCCGGTTCTTCGACGATGATGCGCAGATCCGGCAGCTTCGCGTCGATCGACGTGCCGTCGGTGCGAACCAGCCGTTGGCTGCCGGGCACCAGGCGCAGCACGCTCGTCCCGGGGCGTTCGACGCGGAAGATCAGTCCGATCACCGTGTCGCGCGAGGTGAAGCTCCGCGCGAACAGGGGAACCTCGCGTCCATCACGAAGCAGCGCGCTGCCGACGAGGACCCGTCCACGCGGCGTCTCACTGCAGAGCGTCGTCGCGGAGCTCCCGCCCGAGAGCTGCGAGATACAGCGAGGCTCGGCGATCGAAAGCAGCGCGGGATCGAAGGTGGCCTGGAAGGCGATTCCCAAGAGGTTGTCGATCTTCGTGCCGACGACGTGCAGGGTGAAGCGGTCGTCGGAGAGGCCGCCGAGCACCCATTCCAAGCGCGCGTCACCGCTGGCGGGCTCGCTCTCGATGCGAATCCTGTATCGTCCGACCTGCGTCTGCGTATCCGCGGTGACGTCGGCCGTCGTCCCGCTGACGTCGTCGGTGGCGCTCGCGTCAGGCGCGATCGTCTGCAGACTGGGATCCCCTGCGGGCAACTTGAAGCAGGCGACCGGGCTCAGCAGACTCACCGCTGCGAGCGCATAGAGCACACCGATGGCGTGTCTGGTCATCGACGGCGCGGCCTTTGCGGCGGCACGAGGTCACGGGCGATCCCCGAGACCCACTGCGCCCGCTCTTCGGCGACGAAGTCGAGGGGACCCGCCAGGGGATCGATCGTCTGGCGCTCGATCGCGAGGCGCTGCAGCGCGTCCTCCATCCGCCGCTCGACCGCCTGGGCGCACTGCTCGACGTAGTTCCGATCGCGCGAGGCCTCGTCGCCACTGCGCTCGAAGTGGATCGGATCGAGGACTTCGACCAACACCTTCGAGGGGAACGGAATGAAGGGCAGTGGTCCGAGGGTCAAGCCCCAGGGCAGCGAGAGGATCAGCGGCCAGGCCTTGAAGCGCAGCCAGCGCGAGACGCCGAGGCGCTCGGCGAGCCACTGGAAGTCCTCGACGACGACGAAGCTCTCGTGGGCTCCCGACGAAATCACCGGAATGATCGGCACGCCCGTGCGCAGGGCGAGGCGGATGTACCCGCGCCGAGGAAAGAAGTCGACCTCGTTGCGTCGACGATAGGGTCGGTAGGCGTCGATGTCTCCGCCGGGATAGACCAGGACCTTGAAGCCGGCCCGCAGCGCACGCTCACCGTTGTGCGGCGTGGCCAACATCCCACCGAGGCTCGTCAGGTAGTCGCCCAGGCGCGGCGCGCGCATCACCATCATGTGGCCGAGGGCGAAGGGGAAGTCGGCGACGCCGCGGGCGCGGTAGACCGCGGCGCCGAAGATGTAGGTGTCCGGTGTCCACATCCCGGCGTTGTGGTTGCCGACGTAGAGGCCAGCGCCCCTGGGAATGCGCTCGATGCCGCGCACCTCACCCCGGTGATAGCGGACGACGGTACGTTCGATGAAGTCGGCGGCCTTCTCCAGCCGGGCTGGATCGCGAGAATCGACGAAGATCGTCTCGTCGATCGGCGTTTCGGACTGCGGTCGTTCGGGATTGGCCCGTACCATCGAGGTTTCGCCTGTATACCGTCAGGGTTGGCCCGACGGATCGAGTCTCACCTGGATCCGTTGAAGAAGGGCGACGGTCTGGGTCGACGCCGTCGCCGTGTCGACGGCCTCGTAGCTGCCGCGGTCGAGGAGCGCCTCGATCGTCGCCTTGACGCTGCTCTGCAGAGCCTCCAGATCATACCCGCCTTCCAGGAAGAGTGCAATGCGGCCGTTGCAGAGCTCGTCGGCGACCGCGCAGAGACGGCGCGTCGCGGCGTGGAATCCCGCCTCGCTGTAGCTCAGCCCGGCGAGGGGATCCTGGCGATGGCCATCGTATCCCGCCGAGACGAGGAGCAGATCGGGCCGAAAGGCGCGCACCGCGGGGAGCAGCAGATCGTCGAGGGAACGCAACAGCTCGGCGTCGCCCGCTCCCTGATCGAGGGGCACGTTGATCGTGTAGCCCTTTCCATCGCCGCGTCCGATCTCCCCCTCGGTGCCGCTCCCGGGATAGAGCGGCCACTGGTGCAGGCTACAGAAGAGGACGTCGGAGCGCCCGTAGAACGCGGCCTGCGTTCCGTTTCCGTGGTGCACGTCCCAATCGACGATCGCCACGCGCTCGACCCGCGGATCGGTGAGGGCCGCCTCGGCGGCGATGGCGATGTTGGAGAAGAAGCAGAAGCCCATCGCGCGCTCGGGCTCGGCGTGGTGGCCGGGTGGGCGCAAGAGGGCGAATCCACGGGTGAACGCGCCGGCCAGCAGCGCCTCGACGAGGGCGATTCCGCTGCCCGCGGCGCGCACGGCGGCATCGATCGAGCGGGGTGAGGTCTGCGTGTCGGCGTCGATCGTCGCGCTCTTGCCCCGCAACGCGAGCATCCGCTCGACGTACGAGACCGAATGCACCCGTGCCAGCTCCTCGTTCGTCGCGTCGCGAGAATCGACGGGCAGCCAATCGAGGTTTGCCGCAAACGAGAGGTCGAACATCCGCGAGAGCACTCGATATCGCTCCGGCCGCTCGGGGTGACCCCAACCCATGTCGTGTTCTGCGAACA
>JAGQJP010000817.1 GCA_020430585.1 Myxococcales bacterium
GGGTGGCGACCCGCAATAGCAGATCTCGCTATGCGGCAACGCCCTGAGGTGCTGGCATCTTTCTTCGGGTGTTGTCATCGACGCTGAAGTCGCGGCGCAGATGCGGCGTGAGCTCGGTCCATGCGATGTTGAGCCGTCCAGAGAGGAGCAGAGCCCGGAGGGTCAGGACGCCCTGGCCTTGATGTCGCCAGGACATCCCTGACTGCTTGAAGCGGTGGCCGACGTACGTCTTGCAGGCCGCCTCCTGAACTCCGCTCCCGATGGGGTACCCGAGACGCTGATATTCTGCGTAACGCATGCGGTCGACGTTGTTGTTGAAGTAGGTGACCTCCTTCTCAATGACCCTTTTCGCTTTCGCTGACGCTTGGGTCTTCTCGAGGGATAGCAGGCGTGCGAGCTCGGCGAGACAGAGTTCAGCAGCCCCTTCTTCATCCCGAAGACGCTCGCACCACTTCTTGATCTGCTTGGGCTTGTAGCCGCCTGCCTTCAATCCCGCCGCAAGGTGTTCTGCGGCGTGGAAGTAGTCATTGATGCGCACCGCCTCGATGCCGAGGGCCGCGCAGATGTCGTCGAGAATCCGCCAGTTCTCGACGGCGGCGTCCGAGAGCGCGACGAGCGTCGCGTTCGGATGTCGATCGATGGTTGCCTCCACCTCCGCCAAGAGCTGCGCATGTAACGTCGCCTTCTTCGACTCCGGCATTCGCGCCAGTCCGACGGTTCGGAGTCGGTCGCCCGTCGAATCATACAAACTCACGGTCGCCGAGGTCGCTTCTTGATGGCCGTGAGGAACATCCTCGTCCTTCCCCGCTCCCGGGGTGTTGGGGGCGTCCTTCATGCGGATCATGACGCCGTCCAAGCTGAACGCGATCAGCCGCACATCGTCTACGCGTGCGGAGGTTCGAAGCTCCCTCAAGCGAACGGCTTCTTCGAGTTGAACCCGACGCGGTTCCCACGCCCTGTTAATCGCCTTGGCGAGCCGATCGAGGGACGACTTCGACACATTGAGCGTGCCTGTTGCCGAGATCAGATCGGACGCCACCGCCGGGGTATTTGTGGCGACGAACTCGGACAACATCTCCGCAGCGGCCGGAGTGGTGCGACCATCGACGAGCCCCAGCTGGAGTTCGAGCGCGCCGACAGATGCTCCGCCCGAGCCGCCGCGCTCACGATACACCGTTCGCGCTACGAGCACGGACCCGGCCATCGTCAGCACTTCGATGTTGGACCGCCCCGCACGCCGATATCGGCCGCCCTCCATGACGAGTCCCGGCTCGTCGACATCGAAACGGGCAAGGTCGACTTGGTGGATGGCCCGCTCAACAGCCATCGACAGAGCTCGAATCTCCCGCTCGAAACCTGGCTGCGTCTCCGCCGCAGCCTCCCGATTGATGTCGAGCCGCTCGGCGGCGCAGGAGAGAAACTCCTGCAGAACAGGGACGACGCTGGCCAAGGAGTCGGGTACGATGACGTGCATGGGCTGTCCTCTGGGTGGTTTGGTTTAGGCACCACCACATTACCGGGGGACAGCCCGCACGAACAGACTCGTGGTCCAGCAATCGCTCAGCTAGGTCTGCGATCGCGGATCACCACCCCTTCGAAGGCCTCGAGGACGGCCTGGTCTGGCACGTCCCTGTCGGTGCGCGCCAGACCCCCACGCTGGCCCGCGACGTCGTCGGCCTCGCGCCGTTCAACTGGGCCGGGACCCAGCCGACGCTGACCGGGAACATGTCGGAGACGATCGGTCGCATGGGGGGTGCCGGCCTGTCCGATACGGAGCTCGACGAGCTGGCGAGCTTCCTCGAGGTCGGGCTCGTCCCGCCCCCGAACCCGAACGTCCAAGGCGACGCAGAGGGGATCGCCAGGGGGGCCGAGCTCTTCGAAGAGCGCTGCGCGAGCTGCCACGTCGACGGCGGCAGCGACGGCCTGCTCCACGACGTCGGGACCGGCACGGACGAAGAGGAGGAGCGCGGCGA
>JAGQJP010000096.1 GCA_020430585.1 Myxococcales bacterium
ATTGGTCGGCGGAGGGCGCCAGCCACGGCAAGGCGGCCTACCGCGCGCTCGAGCCCGGTCGCTGGGTGGTGGACGTGACGGGGGATGGCTCGCTCGGGCTCGCCCGGCGCGACGACGAAGGCCCCGTGCGACTCGCTCCGGCTCCACCGGTCCGCGACTTCGAACCGATCGAGGACGAGGTCGGGGAGCGACTCGGCTCGATTCGCCCCGGCGAAGCGATCGACGCGCTGATGCGGCAGATCGACCTGCGCAGCTAGCCCCGAGCCGAAGGCGGACTTCGCCGAAACACAGCCTCGGATCGGGGCGAGGCGAACCTTCGATCGCTCGCGCGCGCCCTAGCAGGGTGCTGAAGAACGCCGATACGACCGCGTCGGAGTGAGCGGCGACGAGAGATCGTCGTGCTCATGCGGCGCCGCAGTTGCGTCTTCATCGATTGGGGCTTCGAGGGCGGCGCCGGTTTGATTCCGCGCGCCGATCTCTCGTCGCCGCTCAGCGTTACCGGGTGGTTCGCGAACTTCAGCCCGCCAGCGCCAGGTTGCGCATGCGGACCAGGTTGTAGGCCGCCGCCGTGAAGGTGAAGACCCAGTTGACTCTGCGGCGACCGCGGTGACGTGTCTTGCGCATCAGCCCCACCGTCTTCATCCACCCGAACACCTCCTCGACTCGCTTGCGCCGTTTCTGGCTCTCGGCGTAGCCGGCATGACGCGTCGTGCGGCCGTCGATCCGACTCCGTCGGTTCGTCGTGTTCTGCGCCACGTGCGGCGTCACGAGGAGCGCGCGACATCCCGCAACGAAGTCCTCGGTGTCATATCCCCGATCCGCTCCCAGCGTGAGTCGGCGACCCGCCGGGCGATCGGCCAGCATCTCGAGGGCGGCCTCTCGTTCCGCATGACCATCCGCCAGGGTGAGCCGGGCATCGACCACCAGGCCGTGACGGTTCTCCGTCAGAACGTGGCCCTGGTACGACAGCTTCGACTCCTTGCCCTTCCTTCGCATCAACCGCGCGTCGGGGTCCGTCTTCGACTCGTGGGTGTCGTTCAGGCGCTTCTGTCCGTGGAAGTTCACCGTCGGATTCTTCGGGTCATCGTCCCCGTCGTTCCGGTGGCGATCGCGGCGCTTCTTGCGGCTGTTCGGGCGCCCCTTCGACTTCGGTTGGAAGCTCTTGTGACTCGCCCACGCCTCGATCAGCGTCCCGTCGACGGTGAAGTGCTCCGACGACATCAACCGCTTCGCTTCGGCCTGAGCGAGCACCGCGTCGAAGAACGCCCGCGCGACGTCGCCCTCCAGCAGGCGATCCCGGTTCTTCGTGAACGTCGTGGGAACCCACACCGGGTCGTCCATGCCCAGACCGACGAACCAGCGGTACAGCAGGTTGTACTCGAGCTCTTCCATCAGCTGACGTTCGCTGCGCACGGTGAACAGGATCTGCAGCAACAGCGCGCGCAGAAGCCGCTCCGGCGGAATCGACGGACGGCCGGTCTTGGCGTAGAGCCCCTCGAAGACCGGCGCCATCTCGGCCAACGCGGCATCCACCATCGTTCGCATCCCGCGAAGCGGGTGGTCTTGCGGTACCCGATCCTCCAAGGATCGGTAGCTGAACATCGAGCCTTGCTGCTGGTCGTCTCCGCGCATCGAGTCCCCCCCCCCGATGCGACTACTTACCACGCTAAAACGGGTCGCGAAGGAGGTTTTTCAGCACCCTGCTATCGGGCTGAGCCGAGCGCTCGCCCAAGAGCGGCGAACAGGGAGCCGTGGAAGCGGACGGTGGCTGCGGCTTCGGGCTTGATGCCGTCGAACCCGTGGAAGACGCCTTCGATCACCAGGGTTTCGCAGGGCACACCCGCCGCGCGTAGCGCCTCGCCGTA
>JAGQJP010000818.1 GCA_020430585.1 Myxococcales bacterium
ACTCGACCACTACCTCGCCGCGGCCTTCGACGATCTGACGCGCTCGCAGATTCAGAAACTGATCGAATCGCAGCGCGTTCAGATCGATGGGATCGTCGTCGCCCGGGGCAGCCGGCGCCTCAAGCTCCACGAAACGATTCGACTCGAGATCCCACCACCGACACCGTTGAGCGCTGCGCCCGAGGAGATCCCACTCTCGGTCGTCTTCGAGGACGAGCACGTCCTGGTACTGGACAAGCCGCCGGGGATGGTGGTCCACCCGGCGCAGGGCCACCACTCGGGAACGCTGGTCAACGCGATCGTCTACCACTGCCAACAGCAGGGCGCCGCGCTGCCCGCGCAGGATGGTGGTGTACGCCCCGGCCTGGTGCACCGAATCGACATGGACACGAGCGGGCTCCTGGTCGTCGCCAAGAGCGAGCTGGCGCTGCGAGAGCTCTCCGCCGCGATCAAGCGGCACGACGTCGAGCGGCGCTATCTGGCGGTGGTCCGCGGGACACGCATCGCGAAAAGTGGCAGCTACGACACCCTCTTCGGACGGCATCCCCGCGATCGCAAACGGTTCTCGAGCCAGGTTCGAAACGGCAAACCCGCGCTCACCCACTGGACGGTGATCGCGCAGAGCGAGACGTGCACGCTGGTCGAGGTGACCCTCGAGACGGGGCGCACGCATCAGATCCGCGTGCACTTCGCCGACCACGGGCACGCGCTGATCGGCGATGCGCTGTACGGCCGCAATCTCGCGCGCTCGTTGGCGACGCGCTATCCCGACGAGTACGCCGCCTGCTCACGATTCGAACGACAGGCGCTGCATGCCTTCGGATTGACGTTCGCGCATCCCGCTCGCCGGGTGCGGTTGACCTGCAGCTGCCCGCCCCCGGACGACCTGGCGGCTCTGATCGCCACGCTCTTCGGCCCGGCGGTGGCCGAGCGCTACGCTGGGCTGGGCGTGCGCGAAGAACCGATTGCGCCGCCGGCGCGGCGGGCGAAGGAGTCGACGCGTGACTGACGGACCAGCGATCGAAACGCTGCTGCGGCAGCTTCCGGGGGTCGACCAGCTGCTCGGTCGCCCGAGCTTGGAGCAAGCGCGAACCAAGGCAGGCCACCGAACCTTCGTGGACGCCGCTCGACACGTTCTCGATCAGGTGCGGAGCGCGCTGCGAAACGGGGAGCGCCACCTCTTCCACGACGGACGACTCGACGGGGACGAGCTCGAGCGCTGGATCGCCGCCGAGTGCGAGCGCCTTTCCCGGCCGAGCCTGCGGCGCGTGATCAACGCGACGGGGATCATCGCCCACACGAACCTCGGCCGGGCACCGCTCGCGGCGCCCGCGCTGGCGGCGCTCACGGAGATCGCCAGCGGGTATTCGACCCTCGAGTTCGATCCACAGACCGGGGGGCGCGCGGAGCGTCTCGATCACGTTGGCCCCCTGCTCTGTCGGCTCACGGGCGCCGAGGCGGCGCTCGTCGTGAACAACAACGCAGCCGCTGTCCTGCTCGCCCTGAGCGCGATCGCCTCGTCTCGAGAGGTGATCGTCAGCCGCGGCGAGCTCGTCGAGATCGGCGGCTCCTTCCGGATGCCGGACGTGATGCGCATGGCGGGCTGTCGGCTGCGGGAAGTGGGAACGACGAACAAGACGAAGATTGGCGACTACGCGGCGGCGATCGGTGACGAGACGTCGATGTTGCTCAAGGTGCACCGCTCGAACTTCCGCATCGTCGGATTCACCGAAGAGGTGGATCCCGCCGCGCTGGCCGAGCTCGGTCGCGAAAGAGCGCTCCCCGTCGTCGAGGATCTCGGCTCGGGCAGCCTGTTGCGGCACGACACGATCGGGATCCGCGAGCGCACGGTACAGGATGCCGTCCGCGACCGACTGGACCTGATTTGCTTCAGCGGCGACAAGATGCTGGGCGGTCCCCAGGCGGGCATCGTCGTCGGCGGGGCGGCCTGGGTCGAGCGTCTACGGCGCCATCCCCTCTTTCGCGCGCTGCGCCCGGGCAAGTTGACGCTCTCGGCGCTCGCCCACACGCTCCAGCTCTATTGGCGTGGCGAGGAGCTCGAAGTTCCCGTGATCGCCATGCTGCGCCGACCGCTCGCCGAGCTGCGGTCCGGCGCCAAGCGGTTGAGTGAGGCGCTCGCGGCGCTGGCCGAGCTCGGCTATCGGATCGCCGAACGCGACGGCCACTCGGAGTTCGGCGCTGGTTCGCTGCCAGCGACGCCCCTGCCGACACGCCTCGTCACAGTCGAGCACGACGCGATCGCCGCCAGCGAGCTCGAGGAATCGCTGCGTTCCAACGACCCGACGATCCTGGTTTGCGTTCGGGACGGACGCGTGGTATTGGACGTGCGCACGCTGCGTTCGGGCGACCTCCCGGCGATCGCGGGTGCGCTGCGCCGGATCGCCGCGCCGAATAGCGGCGAGAGCGGCCGCTAGTTTACGATGAACGGCACGCGGCGTCCGAGGGCTGCGACATTTCCTGCTTGACATCGATCGACGACTTCTTTAAGAATGGTTCTCTATTTTGGACCTGAACCAAGATCCCGATGAGTTGATATACGGATCCGGTGAGGCAGTGAGGAGGACAGGATGGCGGTGAAGATGAGACTGGCGCGGTATGGAGCGAAGAAGCGACCCTTCTATCGCGTCGTCGTCGCCGAAGAGACGGCAAAACGCGATGGACGGTACATCGAGCAACTCGGTACGTACAATCCACGCGAAGAACCCGCGACTATCGATCTGAAATGGGATCGCGTCGACTATTGGCTCGGTGTCGGCGTCATTCCGAGCGAGACCGTGCGCACCCTGATGAAGAAACATCGTCCGGCAGCGAGCTAGATCTCCGAGATTTCCACGTCCGGTTGAGGTAGTTGAAGATGAAGGAACTGATTACGTACATCGCGCAGGCGCTGGTCGATCACCCCGAAGAAGTGCAAGTTAATGAAATTGAAGGCGAACAAACGTCCGTCATCGAGTTGAAAGTGGCGAAAGAGGATCTGGGCAAGGTGATCGGCAAACAGGGCCGCACGGCCCGCGCGATGCGCACGATCCTCAGCGCGGCCTCTACGAAAATCCGCAAGCGCGCGGTCCTCGAGATCATCGAAGATCGGTGAAGCGCGACGAACTGAATCTCGCCAAGATCGGTCGGCCCCACGGCATTCACGGTTGGGTCCGCGTTTTCCCGCACAATCCAGCGAGCACACTCGCCGACAAATTGACGTCCGTGCGACTCGTCTTCGAAGACGGAGCCGAGCGATCGATGCAGGTCGCGGGCTGGCGCGAAACAGCGACGAGCTGGTTGATGAAGTTCGAGTCGATCGACGACCGCGATCAGGCCGCGACCTTGACGCACGCCGACCTCTACGTCCCCTGGGGGCTGCTCGAGCCACTCGAAGACGACCAGTTCTATTATGAAGAGGTGCTCGGCTGGCAGGTCGTCGACGAGACCGGTTGCGAGATCGGCCGCATCGCCAGCGTCTTCGTCACCAGCACCGACGTTTTCGAAGTCGTCGGGCCTCGCGGGCGCTATCTGATCCCGGCTGTCGACGAATTCGTCGATGCCCTCGACGCACACGCTTGTGTGCTGCGCGTGAAGAACCTCGCCGACGAGCTGCGAGACGACTGAGCCGAGTCCGTCACCCCAGGTGAGCACGATGAACGAACCGATCGAGCGCGAGTCTCTGAGCGCGCGCCAGCCGCAGGACGAGCCAGCATCCGACGTCGAGACTCGGCGAGCGACCGAGCCCTTTCTCTTTCAGGTGCTGACGCTCTTCCGCGAGGTCTTCGACGCCTATCTGAGCGCCAGTATCCTCGGCAAGGCACAACAGCGTGAGCGCCTTCGCGTCGAGTACATCGACATCCGCGACTTCACGTTCGATCGGCATCGAACCGTCGACGACACGCCCTTCGGTGGCGGAAGCGGCATGGTGATGAAGCCCGAACCGCTCGCGCTGGCGATCGAGGCGGCGCGGGCCAAGCGGCCGAGTAAGGTGGTGCTGCTCACGCCGGCGGGCCGTCCTCTTCGCTCACATCTGGCGCAGGAGTGGTCGACCCAAGAGGGCTTGATCCTAGTCTGTGGACGCTACGAAGGAATCGATGAGCGGATCGCCGAATACTTCTGCGATGAGCAGGTCTCGATCGGCGACTATGTGCTGACGGGCGGCGAGCTCGGAGCGATGGCGATCATTGACGCGGTGAGCCGCTTCATTCCTGGCGTGCTGGGAAACGACCAGTCGCCTCTCGACGAGTCGATGGTGGACGGCTGTCTCGAATATCCCCACTACACGAGGCCCCGCGAGTTTCGCGGACACGATATCCCCGACGTGCTGCTCAGCGGAGACCATCAGAAGATCGCCGACTGGCGACGCCAGCAGTCGCTGCTGCGCACGCGAGCGCGGCGGCCGGACCTGTTTTCGCAAATCGCCCTCAGCAGCCGCGACCGGTGGCTTCTGAACGAGGCCGATCACGGTCCCGGCGCGAGCGAGAACGAGCGGTGAGGGGTCGATGACACATCGCGGCGAGCTCTACCTCGCGCTGATCCACCATCCGATTCGCAGCCCGAAGGGGGGCGTGATCGCCACGGCGATCACGAACGTCGACCTCCACGACTTCGCGCGCCTCGGCCGCACCTATGATTGCCGCCGAGTCTTCATCGTCACGCCCGTCACACGGCAGCAAGAGCTGGTGCAATCGATTTGCGACCATTGGACGACGGGCAGCGGCGCGCGAAAAAATCCCGATCGGATGGAGGCGATGAGGTTGCTCGAGGTGCAGCCCTCGATCGAGCACGCGATCGTCGCAATCGAGAGCGCCCGTGGCGCGAGGCCTTCGATCGCCGTCACCGGCGCAGCGCTGGCCGAGGCGACAGACGATCCTCGCGCGCTGGCGGGCGACCTTGCATCGGGGCGCGACGTGTTGCTGCTCTTCGGAACGGGATGGGGCCTCACCGAGGAGACGCTGGGAATGGCAGACCGACGCCTGCAGCCGATCAAAGGTCGGCTGGACGGCTACAACCATCTCTCGGTTCGAAGCGCCGCGGCGATCATCCTCGATCGTCTATTTCGCAACGATTGAGACCTCGATTCCGAGGAAATATTCTCACAAAACACTTGAAAAAAAGCACGATTGGTGTTTAGGTATCGCAGTTCAAGGAGTGGAGCCATCATGAAACGTTTGCAACATATCGACCAGCAGTTCTGTACTAAAGAGATTCCGAGATTCCGCGCAGGCGACACGCTGCGGGTCCACCTCAAAATCACCGAAGGCGACAAAGAGCGCGTCCAGATCTTCGAGGGCGTTTGCATCAAGCGCCACAACGACGGCGTGAACTCATCTTTCACGGTGCGCAAAGTGAGCTACAACGTAGGCGTCGAGCGTACCTTCCCCCTCTTCTCTCCACGGATCGTCGAGATCGAAGTGAAGACTCGAGGACGCGTGCGTCGGGCGAAGTTGTACTACCTTCGCGAGCGCCGGGGCAAGAAAGCGCGGATTCAGGAACTCAAGGCCAACTGAGCCCTCGCCGCCGTCTCACCCCGTGTCCAACGCCCAACGCCAACTGTTCGCCCCGCCCTACGCCTTTTTGGGGTCCGTCGAGGTGCGCTACGGGCATTCGCTCGAGCGACCGCTCCTCGGCGTCGACGAGGCGGGGCGTGGTCCCCTCGCCGGACCGGTCGTCGCTGCGGCGGTGTCGCTTCCGCCGGAGCTGCGATTGCCGCATCTCGACGACTCGAAGAAGCTGAGCGAGGCGCAGCGCGAGGCGTTGTTCGATCCGATCCGCGAGCAGGCGCTGGCGCACGGGATCGGTATCGCGAGCCACGACGAGATCGACGCGCTGAACATACTCCAGGCGACGTTCCTCGCGATGCGCCGTGCGATCGAGCTGGCGTTGACGGGAGGCTTCGTCCCGGCTCTGGTCGTCGTCGACGGGAAGCTCTGTTGCGCTGGGCTCGAGCTGCCACAGCGCCCCGTGATCAAGGGCGACGCCCTGAGCCGCAACATCGCGGCGGCATCGGTGTTGGCCAAAGTGACCCGCGATCGGATCATGATCGAGCTCCACGAGCGCTATCCGGCGTACGACTTCGCGCGCCACAAGGGGTATCCGACACCCGCCCATCGCGAACGGATCGCCGCCCTCGGACCGTCGCCCGTCCACCGCACGAGCTTCCGCGGGGTGCGTGAATTCGTGCGCTGACCGCTTTGATGCGCCGGACATTTGGTGTATACTCGAAGCGTTCGAAGGCCCGATTCCAACCCGAGACAGATCAGATGGAGTGACAATGTCCTATCAGGCAATGGTCGGCACTGGGAAACGAGTTGAGACGGCGCTCGAGAGCCACCGCGCATTCGAGAAGGTCGACGACTTTCTCTTCATCGTCAAACAGGGGTCGACGCTGGTCTCGATCAAAGTGATGGAGATGGGGCGCCACGTCGTCGTGCGCTTCAACGGTCACCTTCTCAAGCGCGTCAAGCCCTCGTTCGAGATGGCGATGAAGCTCTTGGGGCTGAACGCGGTCCTCAAATTCGGCGGCTTCTCCTACGTACCCCACGGCGATCTGGTGCTCTTCTCACACACCCTCCTCGGCGGCGACACGCTCGACGAAGAAGAGGTGGTGACCGCCGTCGAAGAGGTCGCCGAGACCGCCGACAAGTGGGACAACAAGTTCGCCGACCTCTATGGCGGCGCGACGATGGAGGAGGTGGTCCAATCCAACGACCTCGACAGCATCGTCCGCGATATCGAGAACGTGGCGATGATGGACTACGACGACCGCACCCGTGGCCGCGTACGTAG
>JAGQJP010000819.1 GCA_020430585.1 Myxococcales bacterium
CTGGAGAAACTCGACGATCCCGTGGCGCATCGCGAGAGAGACCGTGGCGACGGCGCCGAAGTCGACGAGCGCCAGCTTCGGACCGGGCAGGACGAAGATGTTTCCCGGGTGGGGATCGGCGTGGTAGAGGCCATCGACGAAGATCTGGCGGCAGTACATGTCGATCAGCATCCGGGCGATCCCCGCGCGGTCGATCCCCTGCGCCTCGAGCTCGGCGACGTTGGTCACCTTGATCCCGCTCAGGAACTCGGTGGTGAGGATCCGCTTGGTCGAGAGCTCGTGGAACACCCGGGGAAAGTGAGCGTAGGTGCAACCGTCGAAGTTGTCGCGGATCGCCTCGAGCTGACGCGCCTCTTCGGCAAAGTCGAGCTCTGCCCGCAACATCTGAGAGATCTCGTCGAACATCGCCTCGGCGCCCTGATAGGGAAAGAAGAGGTTCGTGATCCGCAAGATACGGCGAAAGGTCTTCAGGTCGGAGCGGACCAGGCGTTCGACGTCGGGGTATTGGACCTTGACCGCGACCTCCTCGCCGCTCGGCAAGGTCGCGCGGTGGACCTGGCTCATGCTCGCCGAGGCGATCGCCCGCCGATCGAAGGCGGCGAAGAGCTCGTCGGGCGTCTTGCCGAACTCTTCGGCGAAGCGCAGGCGGATGTGGTCGTACGCTACGGGGGGCACGGCGTCCTGCAAGCCCTCGAGTTGTTGGCGAAACTCCTCGGGGAGAAAGTTCGTCATGATGCTGAAGAGCTGGCCGACCTTGATGAACAGGCCCTGCAGCCGCAAGATCGCGACCTCGACGCGGCGGGCGTTGTCGATGTTTCGTTGCCGCAGCGCGCGCTGCATGTAGTCACGCCCGCGCAGCCGCGCGACGAAGCGCAACAGGAGATAGCTCGCGATCACACGGAGGGTGATCCAGTAGGCGTATAGCGACCGAAACCGACGGCCGGTCGGCTCCGTACGGGTGATCGGCGAGCTCACGGCTCCGCCTCTCGATCCTCCACCGACGGTGCGGCGGGATTCGAACGAAATAGCTCGCGCAGCACACCCGGGAGGATCACCACATGGAGCAAGAGGCCGAGGGCGACTCCGAGTGTCGCCGAGAGGATCGTCTCGCTGTATCCCCGCAGAAACACGTAACTGTAGAGCGACGTCGTCCCGCAAAACGAGATCACGAGCACCAAAAAGCCCATCGCCCGGGTCCGCACGAAGCGCGCGAGCGCCTGAAACAAAGCAAATCCACCGACCAGCCCAGAGACGATGGCGAGGGGCTCGATCGACAGGTCGCGAACCCAATCGGTGGGAACGCCAGCGTGCTTTAGGGTCGCGGCGAAGAAGATCACGAAACAGACGAGCCCGGCCCAAAACCCCGCGCGCGCCGATGTCCGCAGATCGCCCTCTTCGGGCCGCCGCGACGCCCAATCGCCGAGCGCCAAAAGGCCGATCATGATCGACGGCACGATGATCCAGACCACCAGCGCCACGAGGATATCCAGGATCACCTTCAGTTCGCTGTTCATTTGACCTCCGCGAGTCGGTCGGGGTTGCGCCCGAGCAGAGCGAGAACGATCGCCAACGACGCGAGCGCCAGCACGTAGCCGAGCCACGCCGCGCCTCCGAAGCCGACGAATACGTAGCCACAGAGCGCGGCGACGAGCATCGTCAGGATCGCGTACGGCAACTGGGACTGAACGTGATCGATGTGGTCGCAGCCCGAGGCGATCGAGGAGAGCACCGTGGTGTCCGAGATCGGCGAGCAGTGATCGCCGAAGATCGCGCCGTCGAGGACCGCCGACGCGGCGAGCACCATCACGACGCCCTCGCCGCGCAGCTCGGCGATCAGCGGCAGCGCCACGGGCAACAAGATCCCCATCGTGCCCCACGACGTGCCCGTAGCGAAGGCGACGGCGGCGGCGAGGGCAAAGACCGCCAGCGGCAACAGCTCGAGCCGCACGCCACCGAGGAGGCTGACGAGGTACCGTGCCGTGTTCAGATCATCGGTGACGCCGCGGATCGACATCGCCAAGACGAGGATCGCGATCGCCATCCACATCGAACGCACACCCCGAAGCCAGGCGGTCGCCGCTTCTTTGAAGGTCAACAGCCGCTGACCGACGACCATCGCGATCGCCAGCACCGTGCCGAAGACGCCGCTCACCGCCAGCACCATCCCAACGTCGTCGGCGGCGGCGATGAACACGTCGCGCCAGACCGCCAGGCTCCACGGCACGAGGGGTATGGCTGGATTGGCGCGCCGTCCGAGGATGAAAATCCCGACCACGATGAAGAGAATCACGCCCCCCACGGGCACGAGGGCGTTGTACCAGCGCGCCGGCACGCCCGCTTTCGGCGTGATCTCCGAAATCGACGCGTCGACGAGCGGCTTGGCGCCATCGCGCCAGAGCTTCCCCGTGCGTCGCGAGCGCACCTCGGCGGTGAGCATCGGCCCGAAATCGCGCCGCATCAACGAGCTGAGGAACACCAGCGCCAGCGCCAGAATGCAATAGAAGCGATAGGGCAGCATCTGGAAGAACATCTCGTAGCCGCTCTGCGCCACGCTGACGAAGTGACTCTTCAACCCATCGAGCAGATTCACCTCGAAGCCGATCCAGGTCGAGACCAGGGCGATCCCCGCGATCGGCGCCGCCGTCGAGTCGACGATGTACGAGAGCTTCTCGCGCGAGATGCGCTGGCGGTCTGTGAGCGGTCGCGCGGCATTGCCCACGACGATGCTGTTGGCGTAGTCGTCGAAGAAGAGCGCCACTCCCATCAGCGTCGTGGCGACCAATGTCGAACGCACACCGCGCGCGCGCTTGGCGATCGCGTCGACGAGCCCCTGAACGCCGCCGCTGAGGGAGGCGATGTGCACCGTGCCGATCAGCGCGACCGTGAAGAAGATGATCTGCAGCGAAAACGCCTCGGTCAGCCGCACCCAGAGGTAGTCGCGCCCCGTGTGGTAGAGCGCGACGAAGGGGTTGAGGCTGAAGTGAATCATCGCCCCCGCCCAGATCGCGGCGAAGAGGGCGAAGAGCACGTGCCGAAAGAAGATCGCCAACAGGATCGCAACCAGCGGCGGAACGAGGGAGGTCCAGCTCGGCAGCGAGATCGTCGTCTTCAGGGTCTCGCGCTCGAGCTCCTTCGGCTTCGGAAAGATGCTCGACTGGAGCTGCAGCGACCCGTCGACGATCGTCAGCTTCGTCCAGATCTCGTGCAGGCCGCCGCCCGGCTCCTCGACGAGAAACTCGCGCAGTGCCTTTTGTAGCTCGGCGATCTGCCGCGGCGAGGCGACCTGAATGTGGAGCCGAGTGATCCGCAGGGTCTTCTTCTGGTCGCTGAGCAACCCCGCTTTCGTCAGCGCCTTCTGCAGCTCGGCTGCGTGGGTCTTGATCAGGTGCGAGGTGATCACCGCCTGCAGCCTGGGGACCTCGACGGCGCGATCGACCAGCACGAGGCCGACGACAGCGACCGCGCAGGCGATCAGAAAGCCGATCAGTCGCTTCGCGCTGAAGATCGAGGGCTCCAGGGTGTGGCCATCGCTCGGCGGGGCCGCCTCATTCGAGACCTCGCTCATCGAGACCTCACTTCGCGCAACGCTTCGGGAGCGGAGATTGGAAGAGCTTGTTTCCCTCGAGACTCCAGACCGTCAACGCGCCAAAAGGCCGAATCTGCTTCTCGATCGCGCTGCGTTTGCCGACGATCACGACCACGACGTCGTCCGGGCGCACGTAGGTCTTCGCCGCGCTGAGGATTCCGCTCTTGTCGACCCCGCGAATGCGGCGCGAGTAGTCCTGGAAGAAGTCGTCGCCAAGCTCGTAGATGCGTTGAATCGCCAGGCGTTGCGCGATCTCGCCCGGCGTCTCGAGGGAGAGTGGGAAGCGACCGAGCAAGTAGCTGCGTGCGTCGTCGAGCTCGCTACTGGTCACGGGCTGCGCGCGAATCCGCTTCAGCTCGTCGAAGATCGCCGTGAGCGCCTGACCCGTCACGGCGTTGCGGACGCTGGTCGAGAGCGTCAGATCGCCGCCGTAGAGCGCAGCATCGAGCGAGCTGTAGGCGCCGTACGTCAGCCCGCGTTTCTCGCGCAGATTCTGGAACAGACGCCCGGTCGCGCCACCGCCGAGGACCTGATTCATCAGCGTCAAGTCGAAGTAGTCTTTGTGGCGGCGCTCGATCGCCGGCCAGCCGACGAGGATCAAGGACTGCACCGACGAGGGACGATCGATCAGCTGAATCCGTCGCCCACAGAGCTTGGTCGTTGGCAGCGACGGGCGCTGGATCGGCGCACCTTTCTTCCACGCCGAGAAGAGAAGATTCACCTTGGCGGTGACGCGCTTCGGATCGATATCGCCGACGACGACGAGAACCGCGTTGTTCGGCGTCATCAGCCGCGCCTTGGCCGCCAACAGCAACTCCCGAGTCGTCGCCTTGATCGACGCCTCGCTGGGATACGCGCGGCCATAGGGGTGATCACCGTAGATCAGCTTGTAGGCCAATTTCGCCGCGTGATATTTCGGGCGCGAGCGCTGGTACTTCAAGACCGAGAGAGCGCGGCGCTTCTTCTTCTTCAGCTCGTCCTCGGGAAAGGTCGCGTTGAGGGCGACGTCGGCGAAGAGCGAAAAGATCGTATCGAAATCGCGTGAGAGGGCACTCGCCGTGACGCGCAACGTATCAGGACCCGCACCGCTGTTGAGCGACGCCCCGATGAACGCCACTTCCTCGGCGATTTGCTTGGATGATCGCTTCGTCGTACCCTCGGTGAGCATATCGGCTAGGATATCGTGCAAGCCCGTCAGCCCCTTCGGCTCATCGGCGTTGCCCGCTTTGAACCAGAGCTGCAGATAGACCACGGGGGTCGTCGTCTTGCGATACATCAACACCGTCAAACCGTTCGCCAGTTTGAACTGAGTCGGCTTCGGAAATCGGAAGCTCGACTGTTTCAGCCCCTTGGGCGGTCGATTGCGCGGCTCGAGCGTCACCGCGCCCAGGGCGCTGCACAAGGCGACAATCGCCAAGAGTGATGCGGCGATGATCCGTCTCATCAGCGACCTCCTTTCGTCTTCGGGGCCACCGTCGGCGGAGGCGATGGCGTCGGGCGCTTCGGCGCGGGCATCACGTCGATCACCGTCAGGTTGCGATCGACGAGATAGGTCTTGGCGACGCGCCGAATATCGGCGACGCGAACCTTCAGATAGTGCTTGATCTCGCTGTTGAGCAACCGCGCGTTACCGCTGTACGCCTCGAACTTGGCGAGGATCTGCGCCCGCGAGATGTTCTTCTGCGTGCCGAAGATGAAGCCCGAGACGTAGTTGTTCTTGACCTTCTGCAATTCCCGCTCAGGCACCCCGTCCTTGGCGATCCTGGCGATCTCCGCCTCGATCAGCGGCCGAACCGTCGAGCCCGTCACGTCGCGCCCGCGGGTGACCCCGAAGACGGTGAAGAGATCGGGGCCACGATGACTTCGCGGACCGCCGTAGAGGCCGAGGGCGAGCTGCTTCTCTTTGACCAACAGCCGATAGAGGCGCGAGCTCTTGCCGCCGAAGAGGATCTGGCCGAGCAGCGCCAACGGATAGGCGTCACGAGTGCGCGACGGAGGGATGTGCCAGGCCATGTGAAAGGCGGGCAGCCGCGCGTTACGGTCCTGAACCGTCTGGATGCGCTTCGCCGTCTGCTTCGGCTCGATGATCGGGCGCGGTTTCGGCCGCTTGCGACCGGGAATATCAGCGAAATAGTGCTGGATCAACGTCTTCGCCGTGGCGATGTCGAAGTCGCCAGAGAGCGTCAGCACGCAGTTCGCGGGCGAGTAATACGTGCGAAAGAACGCTCGAAAATCCTCGAGCTTCGCCGCATCGAGATCCGCCATCGACCCGATCGTCGAGTGTTTGTAGGCCCAATTCTGGAACGCCAGCTCCGAGAGCAAGAGGAAGGATGGCGCGTAGGGCTGGTTGTCGATGCGCTGCCGCCGCTCCTCCTTCACCGCCTGCCGCTGGTTGTCGAGGTTCTTCTGCGTCACCTGCAGGCTGCGCATCCGATCGCTCTCGAGGAACAGCGCCAGCGGCAGCTGTGACGAGGGCACGACGCTGTAGTAGAGCGTCCGATCCGAGGACGTCGTGGCGTTGAGCGTTCCGCCGTGCTTCTTGATGTAACGAAAGTGGTCGCCCTTCTTGAGGTTCGCCGAGCCCTGGAACATCATGTGCTCGAACAGATGCGCGAACCCCGTGCGTCCCTTGACCTCGTCCCGCGAGCCGACGTCGAAGAGCAAGACGACGGCGACCTGCGGCGAGCTGTGGTCGACGTTCAGCACGACGCGTAGACCGTTCTTCGTGCGATAGCGCACGATCGGCAAGTTGAGCTGCTGCGCGTGCGACCAATCGGCGCCCAAAACGACGAAAACCAATACCGTAGTCAAAAAGAGCCGCATGCCCCCTCCTAGGTGATTCGCCCATCATATATGCCGTCCCCCGAGAGCGTCAATCCCGCTCTCGTTCGGAATCGCGCTTGAAAAAGAGCAGTTGTTTTGTTACATCTGGGTGCGGTTTCGCCGAGGGAGGGGCTTCACTTGATCTGTTTCCGCTGCGGTTTCACCATACAGCCCGGTGAAGAGAAGTGCGGGAACTGTGGCGCGGACCAGCGCGCGAAGACCCCACGGACATCACCCGGCTTGCGCGATCTCTTCTCGTCGGTTCGCGAAGAGCCGTCGATCGACCGCGCCCCGTATCTGATTGGCGAGCTCGTCACCGAGCGCTACGAGCTCCTCGATCTCCTCGGCTCGTCCACCTTTTCGACCGTCTACCGCTGTCTCGACAAAGATGACGCCCGGGAGTACGCCCTCAAGGTCTTCTCGCCGCTCTTGTTCGACGAGCCCGCGCTGCGCCACGAAAACATGGCGCTGCTCTATCGCGCCGTCGAGATCGAACACCTCAACATCTGCCGGACGTTCCGCATCGCCAACGACGGCGACAACGTCTTCGCCGTGCAGCAGCTCCTGGTCGGGATCACCCTCGATCGCCTGCTCGATCGTCGGCGCCAGCGCCGTGAGGTCTTCGCGATCGCCGATGTCCTGCCCGTCGCCGAGCAGATCCTCGACGCGCTGAGCTACCTCGCGGCGTCGGGCAACATGGCCGTCGACCTCTCGCCGCGCCGGATCGTCATTCTCCCGGACATGCTCACGCTCACGGGGCACCTCCCGCTGCTGCGACCGTCGGGCAAGTCCCGGCAGCCGTCGCCCTACACCATTGCCGGGCTCGGCGGCGAACGTGGTGCGACCTACGCGCTCTCGACCCTGATTTCGGAGATGCTCTGTGGCTTCATCCCCTCGATCGACGAGTCCCTACAGTCGGTCGTGCCGGGTCTTCCGCTGAGCATGGAGGCCCTGCTCCGCCGTGGGCGCAACGTCGACGCGCACCCGACCTACGGCGTCGAGCGCATGCGTGACGAGTTCCTCGAGGCCTCGGCGGCGGCGGCGAACCTCGAGCTGGTGCCGCCTCCTCCTCCAGACTTCGACGATCCCGCCTCGCTGGATCTGTCGGCGCCCCTCGAGGGAGAGATCGACGACGCTCCCGTGCTCGACGCGACGCCCGTCGTCGCCTACGACCGCGACGATCCACCAGACCTCTCGCGCCTCGGCTCCCGCAGCGCGACCCCTCCGCGCGGGACGATGCCCGCTCGGGGGAGCACCGCGCCGGGCTCTGGGGGCCGAGCCGTGGGCGCGATACCCGCCGAGCGGGGCGCGACGCCGAGCAGCTCGCCAGCCCTCGGTGGAGCCAAGCGACCGCGTGGCATGGCACCCCAGCGGCCCACCACACCCGCGCCTGCGGAGCCTCCGCCGCACGCGAGGGAACCAGAGGTCGACGCGCCGGAATCGCCTGGGCCGAGCCCCCTCGGAGGACCACCCGCTGGGGGATCCACCGCTACCCGGCCCCCGTCGAAGGGCGATGCGAGCGCCGTCGCGGAGCGAAAGCTCACACCACCCGCAGTTTTGGCCGCGGCGATGGTGCCGGCCGCGCCGACAGAAGCACAGACACCCACTCCCGAGCGTCCAGCGAGCGCGCCACCCGCTGCGACTGAAGATGTGCCCCTGGCGGCGCCCGTGGACGTCCCGACCGCCGTCGCGTCGGCATTCGCTCCGCTGGGAGCCGGTCTCCTCGATCTCGATGACAATGACCTCGAGTCGGGTTGGGACGTGGCGTTCGACGCGATCCCGCCGCCGCCACAGGCTGATGACGACGATGAGGACCATGTCGCATCCGACCCGCGGATTCAGGTCGGCTTGCTCAAGAAACCGCCGCGAATCGTCGTCACCGATGGCTCCGAGCCCGAGGCGCCCGAGGCGCCGTCGCCCCCCGAGATCGCCTCGTCACGCGGACGTGTGGCGATGCCACCGCGCAGCGGATCGGCGCCGATGCGGGAACGCGCCACCTCGAACGACCGTCTCGAGCGCAGCGAATCGTCGCCAGCTCTTCCGATCGATCCCCTGCGCTCCCGGGCGGCGACTCCAAAATCGCGACTCCCCTTGGACGAGGGCGTTTCCCTCGCCGGGCCGAGCCGTCGGGCGCTAGCCGAGACCAAACCTCCGGTGCGCGCGGCGAGCACGACCTCTGAGCCGACCGTCGCCCTCAAGCCGATGGTTGGTCCGCCGACCCCGCCGGTGCCCGACGCCTCGAAGAGCGGGCCGCCAGCCGTGCCCAAGGGGATGCCGCCGATTCCGGGGGCGCGACGCGAGGTCACCCCACCCCCGGCCCCAGCAGGGCCGGCGGATACAGCGGACGCCGGGGCGTCGAGCTCCGAGCGCGTGGATGCTGTCGCAACGCCGGTCGATGACAAAACATCTCGTCCACCTGGTCCTCGGCTCGTACCGACCCGCGCGCCGGCGGTCCCCGAGCCTCCGAGCTCGTCCGCCCCTAAACTGGACGCCGACACGCCCTCTCCGCCACCCGATCGCGCCGCCGCGCAAGCGCTCGAGAGCCGCGGGCAGACGCCGAACGTCGTCATTTCGGGGCCCGAGGCCGCCTCGGTCGTTCGTGAACCGGCCGCAGCGCCAAATGGCTCGAACGCCGAAGCCGAATCGACCCCGGGTCCCGAAGATGAGGGGCCCAAAGTGGTCGCCTCGCCGAGACAGCCCGGGGCGCCAGGAGCGGGCGGTCTACGGCGCCGACCCGCACCTTCGGTCGCGCCGAACGCTCCGCACGCGCCAGGGGAGCTGCGACGGCGCTCGATGGCCTCGGGACCCGGCGCAAGCCCGGCGATGAGCGCGGCGATCGAGCATGCGCACCCGAACCAGCTCCCGCTCTTGATCACGATCGGCGCGGTGATCGTAGCGATCATCGGGATCGGCACTTTCATCTTCGTCACGCGCTTCGACGAGACGAAACAAAAGACACCGGCGAGGCCGATTCAGGTCGTCGACCAGCGTGACGGCACCACTCCGCTGCCGCAGGAGCGCGACATCGAGACGTCGGCCCCGGACCACTCGCCCGTCGTGCCCCTGGCGCCGACGGGTGACGTCGGGCGTGGCGATCGCTTGGCGCCACCCCGCGACGCCACGCTCACGCAAACCAATCCGATGGGTGAGCGGGATGCCACCGCGGTCGGCGACACGGGTACGACCCAGGTCGTGCTGACCACGACGACCGACGTCACGGCGCCACCCGATTTTTTGCCGGACGTCGCCGCCGCGACCGCGGATACCCTCGCGCCCACGGGCCCAA
>JAGQJP010000097.1 GCA_020430585.1 Myxococcales bacterium
CCGCCGTTGGACCACCCCATGATCGCCATCCTCTTTGGATCGACGAGCCCTTTGGCGACGAGGTGGTCGACGCCGCTGAGAATGTCCTCGACGTCGCGCACGTTTTTCTTGCCGATCAGGTCGGTCAGGAACTTGTCGCCGTATCCCGTCGAGCCGCGGTAGTTCGGGCTGAGGACCGCCCAACCATTGCCGCTGAAGAGCGTGCGGCCATAGATCCAGAAGCGGAAACGGTAGCGTGTCGCCGAGGTCGGACCGCCGTGGATCTCGACCAACAGCGGCAAACGCGTGCCCGCCTTGTGGTCCGGTGGCAGCTCGAGGATCCCCTCGACGGTCGTGCCGTCCTTGCTCTTCCAGCTGACGCGGCTGATCGAGGGCAGCTTCCAGCTGTCGATCTGGGGGTTGAGCGTGGTCACGCGCTGGTAGCTCGTCTGGTTCGGTGTGGTGGGGGCGACGAAGAGGTCAGTTGGATGCGTCAGCCCCGAGAGCATCAAGGCGACGCGCGAGCCATCGGGGGCGAAGGTGAATCCATCCACGCTGCCGGGCCCAGCGGTCAGTATCTCGGTCGGCCGCTGTTTGGCTCCGTCGATTCGGGCGCAGTAGACACGGTCCACGGCGCGGTCGATCGCCTGATAGCAGAGTGTGTGTCGGCGCGGGATCCACTCCAGGCCGTCGCCGATCGTCTCTTCTTTTTTGCGGGCAAGCTGGATCGGGCGTAAGAACGTGCGACCGCGCATCGGGAGAACATAGATCCGTCCGGGATAGCCGTCGAAATCGATGCGGAAGGCGAGCAGCGATCCGTCGCTCGACCAGCGGGGCTCTCCGAGCCAACCGTAGGGAGAGGGCGCTTTCTTGCGCCAGAGCGTCGTGTCGGGCAGGACGGTCTTGCCGTTGTCGAAGTACAGCACCTCGATCCGCGACCAGCCCTCGTTCGAGATCAGGCGATTGTCGGGCGTGGTGAGCAGCGCCGCCTTCGTCTCGTCGTCCGACACCTGGAGCTCGCGAATGACGCGCTTGGAGGTCAGCAGATCCCGCGTACGCCACTCCTGCAAATCGAGACGCACCAGCCGGGACGGACGGTAGACGCCGTGACCGTAGATCAACTTGCCGAAGCGCTTACGCAGGGCCGAGAAGGGGCCTTTGGTGTGGGTCTTCTTGTTCACGACGTAGTAGAGATAACGCCCGCTGGCGCCGAGTTGAAACGAGGCGACGCCGTCCTCCTCCCGGGTGATCGGTACGAGTCGACTGCCGTCGGCGCGGATTCGCCAGATCTGCGGTTTCCCGTTGTGGGGCGGCTTCTTCGCCGCGTTCTTCCGAGCGCTGATGAAGTAGATCTGCCGCCCGTCCACCGACCATCGTGGGGCGTAGTCGCCCTCGGGTCCGAAGGTGAGGCGCTGTCGCCGTTTGGTCTGCAGGTCGACGCGCCAGAGATCGGTGTTGCGGGTCTCGCGCCCGCTCTCCCAGCGCATCTCGGCGTAGACAATCGCTCGCCCGTCGGGTGAGACGCGGGCGTCGATCAGCGCGCCGATCGTAAAGTAGTCCTCTGGCGTGACGCGGTGGGTTCGTCGCGTGCTGGCGTTCGTCGACGGAGTTGGCGCGGCGCCGGATGCGCTCGGCCAGCCGCAGAATGCGCAGGCGGCGCTGGCGGCGACGACGAGCAGGCTCAGCCGCTGCTGGCCGCGCGGGTTCGGCGCGGCGGTTCGCGCATTGTGGGGTCGGAGCATCTCGTGACCTCATCGTTGGTTCGTGCGATCTTGTGATAGCCGCTGCTGGCGTTCTGGTCAATGGTGCAGGATCAGCGGAGCGGAAACTTGGAAACTGTTTTTTTAGTATTGCCGCAATTTGCAGTTTATTGTAGGATCGGTCACGCTGGCCACGCAAAGGGAGGTTCAAAATGAATGGTCGAATTCTGACATTGCTCGTCGCGGCGTTGATCTCGCTCGCGCTCCTCGTCTCCGGATGTCGCAGCTGCAAACGCGCCTGCAAGTACATGTGGAATTGCACGCCGCAAACGGGGCAAAAGCGTCTCGGTTCAAAGGACGGCTGGATGAAGAGCTGCGTCTCTCGCTGCAAGGCAAAAGGCGGCAATCCAGCGGATATCAGCGTACCCTACTGCAAGCGGATGAAGCGGCAGACCGGCACTCGACCGAGGCGCTAGAGAGCCGAACCGCGACGGGACCGAGCGTGGCGAAGTCATTGGAATCGTTGGCTAGGCCCGAGAGGAGGCGTGTTACGAACGCGTCCGCGACGAGCGACGAGGCCTGCGACGTCAAGGGCGAGTCACGCGGCGGGCGTCTTGCGGATCCGCTCTCCAGCCGATGGTGTGGTCTCCGGGTTCTCTCAGTCTCGGTCGTAGCGTCGCGGGGGACGGTTTCCGTGGGCGTCGTCGCGGAGGTTGCCTCGGTCCTCGCGGACGTTTCCGTTCGGCTCGGCGGCCTGGGGATCGCGGCCGAAACCTCGGCCAGGACCGCGATCGTCCCGTCGAGGACCGCGATCATCGTGTCGTGGCCCACGGCTGTCACTTCGCGGGCCACGCCCCTCTCCTCGTGGTCCCCGGGCGTCGCTGCGCGGTCCGCGTCCATCGCCCCGCGGCTGGTGGCCGTCGCTGCGCGGTCCACGACCATCGCTGCGCGGTCCACGACCATCGCTGCGCGGTCCACGACCATCACCCCGCGGTCCGCGGCTGTCACTTCGCGGTCCGCGACTGTCGCCGCCGGGTCCACCGCTGCGGCTGCGTTGGGGGCGCGCTTCGTCGATGCGCAGCGGACGACCCTTGAAGACCTGACCGTTGAGCTCTTCGAGGGCGGCACGGGCCTGTTCGGGCTCGCCCATTTCGACGAAACCGAAACCGCGGTCGGCGATCACCTTTGCTTCGCGCACCTCTCCGTGCTGAGCGAACAACTCGATGAGCTCGCTCGACGTGACGTCATAGCTCAGATTGCCGACGAATAGTTTGCTGTTCTGCACGTCCCTACACTCCTGTGCCACCAAAGGAATTGACATGTTAGCGATGCGACGCAAGACGAGCACGGGTTGCAAGCCGAGGCGGGGCCGGCAAACGGATCGACACCCGCAAGACGTCACCACTACATTAGCAAGCCCCAACTTCGCCAACGAAGTCAAGGCATATCGCGCAACAGACGACACGGAAACGTCAATCTGATTCGCGTGTTTTCGCGTTTAGCGCTGGCGAAACCAGGGGATCAGCGCCGATGTCTGCGCTCGGTAGCGCGCCCAGTCCTCTCGTCGTCCCGGGGCGGCGGCGATTCGACGCTCGGTCATCACCGTCACCACCGCGAGCACGACGCTGTTGAAGGCGGTCCCGGCGAGCACCAAGGGTTGGCCGAGAGCGGCGCCGATCGCCCCGATCGCCCACCAGAAGAGCTGCTCCCCGAAGTAGTTGGGGTGTCGCGAATAGCGCCAGATCCCGCGCTCGAGGATCTGCACCTTGGGCTCGCCGCGAGCGATGCGTTGGCGGTTCTCCTCCATGAAGGTGTAGAGCGTGGTGTCGGCGATGTGGGCGATGACGATGCCAGCCAGGCCGGCCACGGCGAAGAGCACGTCGAAGAGTCCGAAGGGCCGCGCGTCGCGGTGGATCACGTAGAACGGCAGGGTCAGGCCGACGAGCATCACCTGCTGTGACAGATAGGCGTAAAAGAACGAATACCACCAAAAATGACGGCTCGACCGGCGCTTCTCGGCGAAGCGCCAATCCTCGCGGGCGCCGAAGCGATACGCCTCGCGACGCAGGTAGTTGTACGTGAGCCGCAGGCTCCAGGCCCATAGGAGCGCAAGGCTGACGCCCGAGCGCCAGCCGTTCGCGGTGGCGAAGGGGTGGGCGGCGTAGAAGTGGGCGACGAGCAGCGGAATGATCGTCCAGTAGGGGTCGATCAACCAGGTACTGCGCTGGATCAGGCTGAGCAGCCAGAACAGGACGCAGACGTTCAGGAAGAAGACCAGGTTGACGTAGAGTATCGGATGGTGAAGGGCGATCGCGCGCCAACCGTCGAGGCTCAGATAGAGCTCGATCGCAAACAGCGAGCGCGGCACCGCCACGCTGGCGGGGTCGGCGACCGCGAAGAGCTCGCGGGTGAAGAGCACGGCCGGGAG
>JAGQJP010000820.1 GCA_020430585.1 Myxococcales bacterium
TACACCCAGAACGTCACCAACCAGGTCGTCTGCGACGACGACGATGGCTGCACGACCACCGACCGCTGCGACGCGACGGGCGCCTGCGTCGGAATGGGCAACCCCTGCGTCGACGAGAACGATCCCTGCAAGCTCGAGGCGAACACGTCGTGCGTCAGCTCGGGCCCATCGAGCTACATCTGCGACTACGGGAAGAACGTCACGAACGACGTCGGCTGCGACGACGGGAACGGCTGTACGACCACCGACCGCTGCACCAACAGCGGAACCTGTGTCGGCACGGGCGACCCCTGCGTCGAGGCGAGCAATCCCTGCAAACAAGCGGCGAACACGAGCTGCACCAGCACGTCGGAGACGACCTTCAGCTGCGACTACCAGAAGAACGTCTCCAATAGCGTCGTCTGTGATGACGGCAATGGCTGCACCCTCGCCGACCACTGCGACGAGCTGGGGAGCTGCGTCGGTACATCCGATTTCGGCGCCCCGTGTGTCAGCAGCGGGACGAACCCCTCGATGTGCGGCTTCTTCGGGGACTGTACCGAGATCGTCCCGCTCAAGATCCCCGTCACCACGCCGAAAGAGCGCTTCCGCGTCGGCGCCCTCTGCCAGCCGACGGTGGGCTCGATCATCGCCGTCACGGGCGAGAAGACCGAGGGGGGCTTCTACGGAAACATGCTGGTGCAATCCTACTCGACGGCGGACAACGCCACGCTTGGCTCGCCGTCGACATTGAGCACATGGGAGTTGGTGGATTACGACTCGCGGATCGCGGCGCTCTGCGGGGGAAACAAACTGCTCGTCGGTGAGAACTTCCAGCGTTACGGCCTCCACGCCTTGCTGGTCGCCGATTCGACGGGACATTACGTCGAACACCCCGCGATGCTCCCGGCTCTCGACGAGATGAAGAACGAAAACGCCGACCCCATCTACCTCGGCCGCGTTGGCGCATTGCGCAGGGCTCCCAACGACCCAACGGGCGTCTTGCTCGCGACCCAAGTGGATGACTACTACCTGAGCGCGATCCAACGCAATGCCTATTTGGTCAGCTGCGCCCCGACCGACGGCGGCTCGCCACCGCCCTACGGCTGCACGCCGCTGCCGATGAACAATCTCGACGCTGGCGCCGACGGCAATAGCTGGGCGACGCACGGCCTCTATCTGCACATCGGAGCGAGCGAGACGAAGATCTGGACGCTGACGGCAAATGGACGCTACTCACAGTCATCGCCGCTGACCGACGCCTGGCGCGTGAATTATTTCTCGAGCACCGACGGCGTGTGGAGCTTCGATCCGAACGGGTGCGACGGAAGCGTCGACACCGCGGTCTGCCACCACCCACAGCGCCCCGAGCCGAGCCACTACTACGGCCCCGATCGCCGCGGGCTCTACGCGATCGCCGGCTTCCTGGACCAGCGCGTCGTGATCGTCGGCGACTCGCTCGAGGTGCAGGTCGCCGAGAGCTTCCCACCCGTCGCCGCCAGCAATGCCACGCAGCTCGGCCGCTTGATCCTCTATCGCCCGAGCGGCGGATGGAGCGTGGCGCCGCCACACCAAGAGAGCCAGCGATTGCAGCCGGCGACGACGCCCGCCTTGATCGACTACGTCTACCACCAGGTTCGGGTGATCGACGCCGAGACGGTGCTCGTCGGCGGCTACTACATCGCCTGCTACGAGACGCAGAGCGGCGACTGTACGAAGGAGATGACGTCGGTGACCTACGGCTTGCGGTCGTTCGTGATGGTCTTCCGACCGAACGCGCCCGAGAGCGTCGCCTGGTCACCGATGGTCCCCCTCGACGCCGAGCGCCAGCTCGCCTGCTGCAATCACCAGTACAACAGCTGTGACGCTCTCCCCGCTTGCGGCTCGCAGCGTGACTTCTGGAGCTCGGTGCCGAACGCCCTCGAGCTCTACCGCGACCAACAGAAGGGCGACATCATCTGGGGTCTCAACCGTTTCGTCGACA
>JAGQJP010000821.1 GCA_020430585.1 Myxococcales bacterium
CGATCCGGATGTCGGCGAGGCAGGCCAGCTCGAGCCCTCCCGCGAGGGCGTCACCGTTGACCGCTGCGATGATTGGCTTGTAGATGTCGACCTGTCGCGTGTAGCCGAGGTAGCCGCGCCCGTGGCTGACGAATTGACGCACTTCGTGTGGTGACGCGTCGGGGCCGGGACCGAGGGTCTCGATCGCGCCGAGATCGGCGCCGGCGCAGAACGCCTTGTCGCCGGCGCCTGTAAGGACAGCGACCCAGAGATCCGGATCATCGCGAAAGCGCGTCCAAGCAGCGTCCAACAGCGACGCGGTCTCACCATCGACGCAGTTGCGCAGCTCGGGGCGGTTCAGCTCGATCAGAAGCACACGGTTTTCGACGCGAGTACGGACCTTCATCGTCCCTCGTGGGTCGCCGAGCCGGCGCGCGACGGCGCGTCGACGACGACGGCGGATCATCGATTGGCACGCCGTTTCTGCATCTTCGCATGGGCGGCGACGGTTGACAAGCCCGCCACTTTTCGCGATCGTGCTAGCAATCACTCACGCCAACCGGAGAGCCCATCCGGTGTCGGGGAGAGGAGCGGCGGTGACGAGGGAATCGACGAGCGATGCGCAGCGGCTGCGCGGCAAAAAGCGGGTGGTCCTGCCGGACTCGACCTTCGAATGCCACGCCTGCGGCACCTGTTGTCGCTCGTTCGATGTCGGCCCGATACCCGAAGCGCGCCTCGAGTCGATCGCGCAGCACGAGTGGCCAGACGCCGTCACCCGCGGTGAGGGCGCGTTCTTCGAGCGCTCGAGCGGCGACGACGGACGCAAGCCGGGGATCTACTTCCGCCAGAGCGCCGAAGGCGCCTGCGTCTTTCTCGGCGCCGACAATCTCTGCGAGATCCACAAGCGCCTCGGCGAAGAGGCGAAGCCCTGGATGTGCCGAGCCTTTCCCTTCACGCTCGTCGAGACGCCCGAGCGCGTCTACTTCAGCGTCCTTCCCGACAGCCGGGAATTCCACGCCACCTTCCGCGGCACCCGCCCCCTCGACGCGCTGCGCTTCGACGAGATGCTCAGCCTCTTGCCGCACTACGAGGTCCACCGCTTCGATCCGCCGACGCTGCGCATCACGCCGCGCTGCGAGGTACCGATCTCCCTCTACGAGACCCTCGAGGCCGAGATGTTGAGCCTCGTCGATCGACCGGGTCAGACGCTCGGGACGGCTCTCTTGGCCCTGCGCGACCTCTCGATCGCGATCGTCGAGGCCCAGGACGAGCTGGTGAGCGGCGACAGCGAGCGGCTGCGGGCGATCGCCCGTCGACCAATCCGCACCGACGCCCCCGACGCCAGCGCCTTCTCACAGGTGCTCGCCGGGCTCGTCGGCTCGCTGGGCGAGGGGCTCGACGCGCTGATGGCGCAGACGACGACGCGGCGCGAGCGAGCGGTGGGCGACGAGCTCTTGGGGATCATCGCGCGTGTGAACCAACGGCTGCGCGTTGGGCTCCCCGCGACCTTGCCCGCCGACGAGCGAGGCGATGCGCTGCTGCGCGAGCTCGCACGCCTCTTCATCTTTCAGAAGCGCTACGAAAAGATGGGCGACTTGGTCTCCGGCCTCGGCTTTCTCACCCTCAACCTCAGCGTGGCGCGGCTCGCCGCCCCCGTCGACGAAGGGAGGCCGCTCGACGCCGAAGCGATTCAGCGCGTCGCCCACCGCTTCAACCAGTTCACCCGTCACCGATTCGTTCAACCCTGGTTGCGCTCCATGGCGGCGCCGCTGCGCGTGCTCTTCACGCACCACGCCCTGCTCTGAGGCCCGCCAGCTCACATCGAAAGGACCTTGCCATGGGCTTCTACATCGTGCGTTTTTCCGAGGGCGACTCGAGCGAGCCGCTCTGGGGCGTCGAGCGCGACGAGCGCGTGCTTCCGCTCGAAGTGCGCTCGACGACGCTGCGCGAGCTGATCGAACGGGGTGGCATCGAGGCCGCCCGCGCACGCCTCGACGATCCGCGCGACGACGGAGCGCGGAGCCCCGAAGAGCTGACCTTCTGGTCTCCCGTGACCCATCCCTGCCAGATCGTCTGCCAGGGGAAGAACTACCTCGAGCACCTAAAAGAGACGGGGACGCGTCCGCAGGACAAGACCTTCAACCTGCTCTTCAGCAAGGCCTCCTCGACGCTCAATCGCCCCGACGGGCCGGTCGTGCGGCCCGCGGGGGTCAAGCTGATGGACTACGAGTGCGAGCTCGGCCTGGTGATCGGTCGTCGCCTCGGAGCGCCGCGGCGATTCACGCCCGAGACGATCACAGAGGTCGTCGGCGGGATCGTCCTGGCCAACGACGTCTCGGCGCGGGATGTCCAGGTGCCCCAGGGTCAGTGGTATCGCGGCAAGAGCTACCGTGGCTTCTGTCCCGTCGGGCCGCGGCTCTACTGGCTCGACCCGGGCGACGGGCCGCGGATCTACCAGCTCGCGCTCTCACTCTGGGTCAACGACGGCCTGCGCCAGCAGGCGACGACGCAGCAGATGATCTATCCGCCGCACGAGACGCTGGGCGAGCTCTCGGAGCTGTGCGACCTCGAGATCGGCGACCTCGTGCTGACCGGGACCCCGGGTGGCGTGGCGTTGCAGGCTCCTAGCCCCTTCGTCCAGCGCCTCTCGCGCATCACCCTCTCCGAGCGCGACGAGAAGCGGCTCTTCGTCACGCTTCAGGCACGCAGCGGGCGCTATTTGCACGACGGCGATCGCGTCCGCGCGACGATCCGCAGTGAAGACGGGCAAATCGACCTCGGTACCCAATGCTGGACGGTGATCGCCGGCGACGCTTGACAGGCGCAACCGCACTTTGCATGATGCAGGAAACAGACGGGGGGACCCGATGACGACTCTCGAGCCACGCCAAGCGATTCAGGCTTTCATCGACGAAACGATAACGGGGACCGAGCTCGCCCGGGCCCTGGTGAGCTGGCCGAACTGGAACGTGCCGGCGCAGCTCGACCAGAGCGGCACGCCTGGCGTCAGCCGCTTCGTCACCCCCAACGGCGAGCGCTTCTTCCGCCTCTTCTCCGACGGCGGAGCGATCGACGAGCTGCGCGCCGCCGAGGGCGACGACGCGGTCGGGCCGCACTTCGTCGAAACGAGCGGCTGGTGGGCCTTCGGGCAGCTGACCGACGATCTCCAATGGGTCGATATCAACCCGAAGTGCAAAGCGGATATCCACTACCGCCAACCGCAGTTCGAGATGCTGCGCGAGATGGCGCGGGCGGTGCGGATCGAGGGGATCCTCGGCGACATGGCCCACGCGCAGAGCGAGGATGAGCTCGCCCACGCTGGCGGAGCCGATGATCCGATGGCCGCGGTGCGCGAGTACGAGGGCTACCGGATCGTGCTGCAGGAGAGCGGCGAGGACGACTTTCAGTTGGTCCTCGCGCCGGACACCAAGAACCGCCTGCTCGCCGCCGTCTTTACCGCCGCTGACACGCTGCAGGCCTTCCTCAACGACCGTACCGAGCTACTGGACGGAAACCACCGCTCCGTGACGGTCGATGGCAAGACGCTCTTCGCCCAGCTCAAGCAGATCGAGCTGCAGGGCCTCGTCTTCAACTGCTCGGGGCCGATTCGCCCCGCCGCGCTGGCGTCGCAGTTCCTCGACCTCGTCCTCCCGTGACGACGACGCTCACGCTCTACCTCGTCGACGTCGATCGGCTCGCCGCCGACCCGCTCTACAGCGACCCAAATGGGCTCGGCGAGATCGATCGCCAGCGCGCCGAACGGCTACTCGACGATACCCTACGTGCGCGCTTCATCGCCGGGCGTTACGCCCTCTTCGCGATCCTCGGCCAGCGGTACCCCGCGCTGCGCACCTCTGCACGGGGAAAACCACTACTGGAGCGCCCGACCGAAGCGTTGAGCTGGTCCCACAGCGGCGGGAGGTTGCTCGTCGGATGCGCCAGCTCTCCTCTGGAGGCGGAGAGGTCGGACCGTGGTGAGACTCCGTCGACAGCGATCGCCCTCGGGGTCGACATCGAGGACGCCTCTGTCGAACGCCCGCTCGAGCGGTTGGCCAAGCGTTACTTCCCAGCGGCCGAGCACGAGGCGCTGCGCGCGCTGCAAGGTCAGACGCGACAGCGCGCCTTCTACGAGCTCTTCACGCGCAAAGAGGCGCTGGCAAAGCTCGATGATCGGCCGCTGGGCTCGCTGTTGGGCGAGGCGAGCTTCGATCGTCTCGACGGCTCCTGGCGGTATCGTCGGGTGTTGGCCAGCGAATCGGCGGCGGGGGAGCTCGCGGGACACGACGCCGAGCGCCCGATCGCCCTCCGCGGCCTGCGGATCGATGGCTGCTACGAGATCGCCGTCGCCTTGCGCGCGGAGGCGGCAGCGGAGGCGCTGGCGAGCTGGCGTCTCGTTCGCTTCGAGGGGTGACGGGTCGAGGCAGGCCTCGTCTCCTAGTCGTCCTCTTCCTCTCGCAGGCGGGCGAGGACCGAGAAATCCTCGAGGGTCGAAATGTCCGATACCGTCTCGCGCTCCGAGGCGATGTCCCGCAGCAAGCGCCGCATGATCTTGCCCGAACGCG
>JAGQJP010000822.1 GCA_020430585.1 Myxococcales bacterium
CGACGACGACGACGACGACGACGGTGAGGCGCAGATTACCGACCCTGAAGCGGTGCTGAACGGCGAAGCCTCGTCGGCGGCGGAGGACGCAGACGACGACGCGGACGACGACGCGGACGATGACGACGACGACGACGATGACGACGATGACGACGATGACGACGCGGACGACGACGATGACGACGCGGACGACGACGAGGACGACGAGGACGACGACGACGAGGACGACGACGACGACGACGACGACGAATAGCGTCGCAGAATCATGGATTTCGCCATGATTTCGCGAGGTGCTCGCACTCGGGGAGCGACGTGCCTATACTCCGCCCCGATGGCACGGCGCCTCGCCAAACTCGTCGCGTTCTTCGCCACGGTGATTGCCGTGTGGTCGACGGCGTCGACGGCATGGGCTGCAGGTGCGCCACAGTGCGATGCGCGCGCCGCAACGACCTTCGCGCCGCCACCCCAGCTCCAGGAGCCCACTGCCTCCATCGATCTCGGTGACGACGGTGGCTGCCTCTCCGATGGTTCCTACGGTCGCTACGCTCTGCCGGATAGGCCCGTCTTCTGGGAAGTGAGCACCCCCGATCTCACCGAGCAGGCGGGCGAGGCGCTGATGGTGCCGCCCGCTGTCGGCTACCTCCTCTCGTATCGACGCCATGTCGATCGCGAGCCTCCGAGCGTGACGCTTCCGACGCTCGATCGCCCACCCACTCGCTGATCGCGCGCAACACGCCGCGCCCCCTGTGGCGGCCGAACGCGTCACGCTGCTGACGAGCCCGCCGGCTCCATGCTGCCATGGCGGGGCGGTCCTGGGGCATGCGCGGGGCTCGTGTCGCGCGCTCGCATCGCATCACGCGCGCTCCCGGTGCAGTCGCCGATCGTCGTCGATCGCCGTTGCCCACTGCCCGCGCGTATCGACCTTCCGCGGCTGCGGAGGCCGGCGATCGACCGGCATCCGCGACGCCGCACACGCTCACCTTCGTTACGTACTTCTCATCAGGAATTCCAAATATGGCTAAGAAAGAAGAATCCAAAGGCAAGGCGTCGGAAGCTCCCGTCGTCGAAGCCGGTGGCATGAGCACGGGGGTTGCCATCATCGGCTTCATCCTCTGCTTCCTCGCCGGTGCGATGGTCATGTGGGGCTACGACATGCACCGCATGAAGGAAGGCGGCTTCATCACCGCCGACGGTGCATCGTGGAGCGACGCCGAGTCGCCCATTCCCGTCTCGAGCAAGGACCCGGTCTGGGGCAATCGTGACGCCCCGGTCACCGTCGTCATCTTCAGCGACTTCCAGTGCCCGTTCTGCTCACGCGTCGAGCCGACGCTCGATCAGGTCAAGAAGACCTATGGTCCGAGCAAGGTGCGCATGGTCTGGAAGAACCAGCCGCTGCCGTTCCACGACAAGGCGCGCCCGGCCGCCGAAGCGGCGCAGACCGTCTTCATGCTCAAGGGCAACGACGCGTTCTGGAAGTGGCACGACACTGCGTTCACGAACCAGAAGGAGCTCGGCGCGGCATCGTTCGAGAAGTGGGCGACGGCTGCAGGTGTCGACGCGGGCAAGTTCAAGGCCGCGCTGTCGGCCAAGAAAGCCAGCAAGAAGATCGACGAGGACATGGAGCTCGCCAAGAAGGTGGGCGCCAACGGTACGCCTTCGTTCTTCATCAACGGCGTCTCGCTCTCTGGCGCGCAGCCGTTCCCGAAGTTCAAAGAAGCCATCGATCAGGAGCTCGGCAAGGCGCAGGCGAAGATCGCCAGCGGCACGCCGAAGGACAAGATCTACGTCGAGATGTCCCAGGAGAACCGGAAGAACGCTCCGGCTCAGAAGGAAGACGACGGCGAGAAAGAAGACACGAACGTCTACAAGGTGCCCGTCGACAAGTCGCCGATTCTCGGCCCCAAGTTCGCGCCGATCACCATCATCGAGTTCTCGGACTTCCAGTGCCCGTACTGCAAGCGCGTCGAGCCCACGCTCAAGAAGATCCGCGAGACGTACGGTGACAAGGTCCGCATCGTCTGGAAGCACGAGCCTCTTCCGTTCCACCCGCGGGCGGAACCCGCGGCCGAGCTCTCCTTGGAGGCGCGCGCCCAGAAGGGCGATCCCGGTTTCTGGGCCGCTCACGACGCGCTGTTCGAGTCGCAGCCCAAGCTCGAGGACGCTGACCTCGAGAAGATCGCCGGCGATCTGAAGCTCGACGTGGCCAAGGTGAAGGCTGCGATGGCTTCTCACAAGTACAAGAAGGAAATCGACGCCGACGCCGACGTCGCCGACGATTTCCAGGCCTCGGGTACGCCCCACTTCTTCGTCAACGGCCGCCGCCTCGTCGGTGCGCAGCCCTTCGAGAAGTTCAAGTCGCTCATCGACAGCGAGCTCAAGAAGGCCGAAGCGCTGAAGGTCCCCGCGAAGGATCTCTACGACGCCATCATCAAGGACGGTAAGGGTCCGCCCGAGCCGGAGATGAAGAAGGCCGGTCCGCCGCCTCCCGGTTCTCCCTTCAAGGGGGCGGCCAACGCCAA
>JAGQJP010000823.1 GCA_020430585.1 Myxococcales bacterium
CATATTGGCTGGGACGCCCTGCGTCGGATCTTCCATCAGATCGTCAGTGCCCTCCAATGCGCCCACGAGGCAGAGATCGTGCATCATGACGTGAAACCGACGAACATCATGATCCAGAAGGTTGCGGGCGACCCCTATTTCGTCAAGCTGCTCGATTTCGGACTGGCAAAACTCTATGAATTTCGGGCGCAATCTGGGTCGTTTGCCGGCACGCCCCGCTATATTGCCCCCGAACAGATCCGTGGCAGCGATGTGGGGCCCTGGACGGATCTCTACAGCGTCGCGACGATCCTCTTCGAGCTCTGCACGGGACGGATCCTCAACCCGGGCGACAGCCCGGATGCGATGCTCTGGCGTCGAGAATCGATGGACTTCCGCCTCGAGGCGGGCGCCCTGCACGACGCGGCGCTCGTGCGGGGCTTGGCGCCGTTTTTCGACCGTGCCCTGGCTCGCGACCCCTTCGACCGGTTCCACGACGCGACGGCGTTTCGAGAGGCGATGGATCGTGCCTTCGACCTGCTCACGGTCGGGATGTCGCCCGAGACGCTGTCGCAGAACATTCTGGCGGTCTGCGACGGCGCGCCAGAGGAGGCCCAGAACCCACACGGTCCGATGTTCGAAACCAGCGTTCGTCGCGTGCCGCGCACCTTCTCTCTGCGGGACGTCGGGCGGTATGAATCGGAGGCGCGTGTAGCGGTGCCGCACGCCTTTGTCGACGTCTCGTCGCGGGGACAGGGACTCGTCGAGCTGCCAGCGACGATCCAGCCCGCTGTGGCCGTGCACGACACTGGGCTCTCCGGGACCGCCCGAGCGACGGGCGAGTTTCGGCGTCGTGAAGCGCATCCGATCTGGCGGGCGGTGATGATCGTGAGTGGTGTGATTGCGACGGCGCTGTTGGTCGTCGCCATCCAGGAACATCGATCTACGCTAAGCCCGCGCTCCTTCTCGGATGCGGACGTTCCTGCACCCAGGGGTGAATCGAGCGACGCCCGCTCGTTCGCCTCGCCTCCGCCGCGCGTCGGTGTGCGGGTCGAGCGGCCTCAGCGGTCGGTCGTGCACCCCGACGAGCCGCCGAACCGGAGGGACCGGCTGACCCGGGCTCTCGTTCCAGAGCAGCGCCGTGGGCCAGCGGATGAGGCCTGGCGTACATCGCGTCGCCGCGAGCGCAATCTCGAGCTTCGTCACACGCGCAGCCCGCGACAGACGACCGTCTACGTGTCGACGAACCCCGCGGGTGCCGAGCTCTATCTGGGGGGTGAGTACGCCGGCTTGAGCCCGAAGCGCCTCACCTTTCCCGGAAAGACGGCAAATCTCGTCGTCTACGCCAAGGGGTTCGCGACCCTCCGTTTGACGCTCTCGGGTGGCCGTCCGACTCTCAAGCTCAACCTTCGCCAGCGATGATCGCTTTTCGCCGCGTCCAATGGACCGCCGCGAGTGCCGCCGGCGGCGCCGTTCGTCCGAGCGGAGATCGGTCCCCGTGACGCTCTTGTTTCACCTCTCCCCCTCGGCGCGGCGTGGCGCGCGGCGTCCTCGTGGCCGGCTTGCCTCTCGGTCGTACACCGCGCGCCGGTCGTCGAGTGACACCGTTGAAACGCCGTCGTGACACTATCGTTACACAATGCCCTCGCCCGGGGCGCTACCGAACAGGGGAAGCCAACGTTCTCGCGACAATCGCCAGAAACCATAGCTTTCATAGCCTGAGGCGCCACCTGAAACCCCGCGTCTCAGCTACGTTTTCGCCCCGTGCGCAGACGCCCTTGTCTTTTCGGCCCAGCATTTGCATTCTTGAGATTCTGTCTCAATCTGTTGCGTCAATCGGAGGGGAAATGAGCCGGAACGGTCGGATAGTTGCAGTCGTAGTGCTCTTGACATGGGGTGCCTTCACGCCCGTGCTCGCCGCCAAACAGAACATCAACACCCAGACGTTTTCGCCGAATATCAACGGCAAGGGGCTGGCGGTCACCGAGAGCGGTGGAATCCTGCGACACCTCGCCTTCACGGCTTGGTTCGTGGCGAATTACGCCTACAAGCCCGTCGTGCTCTACGACGAAAACGGGAGCGAGGCGCAGACCCTGGTGCGCCATCGCCTGATGGGGAACGCGCTGTTCGCCATCGGATTGGTCAACTGGATCGAGCTCGGTCTCGACCTGCCGATTTCGATCTATCAGAAAGGAAGTCAGATCGACGACACCTCGCGGAGTCTGCGCAAGACCTTCTTGCTCGGCGACCTGAGGCTGGCCGCGAAGGTCAAGCTCCTCGACCCGGACCGCTTTCCGGTCGGGATGAACATCGCCTTCAACGTGACGGTGCCGACCGCCGACCCGCGCACGGCCCTCGGCAATCGCTCGGTGACGTTCAATCCGATGATCAACTTCTCTTACGAAGGAGTGGTCTACGCGGCGCTCAATCTCGGCGCCGTCGTGCGCAGTGAGAAGGACGTCCAGGGATCGCTGGTCGGCCACGAATTCAAAGCCAACGTCGGCCTCGGCTACCCCCTAACCAAGCCGATCGACCTGTTGCTCTTCACCGAGTTCTACGTCAGCACGCCCTTCCGACGCTTCTTCACCGCCCGCGAGGAGTCGCCCCTCGAGCTGCTCGCTGGCGCCAGGCTGCGCATCAAGGGTGTGCAGCTGCTCGTCGGAGGTGGCCTCGGGTTGGTCCGCGGGATTGGCTCCCCTGCCGGGCGCGTCTTCTTGGGCATCGGATACACGACCGACACGCGGGATCGCGACGGTGACGGCATCGTCGACGCCGAGGACAAATGTCCCAACGATCCCGAAGACAAAGACGGCTTCGAAGACCAGGACGGCTGCCCCGATCCGGACAACGACAAAGACGGGATCTGCGACCCCTGGGTCGCTCAGAAGGGGCTGCTCGGGAAATACGCTCACATTTGTCACGGCTCGGACAAGTGCCCGAACGACGCCGAGGACAAGGACGGCTTCGAGGACGAGGATGGCTGCCCCGATCCGGACAACGACAAGGATGGGATCTGCGATCCCTGGGTCGCTCGGAAGGGCCTGAGCGCGAAGTACAGCAGCGTCTGTCGGGGCTCGGACAAGTGCCCGAACGACGCCGAGGACAAAGACGGATTCCAGGACGACGACGGCTGCCCCGATGCCGACAACGACAACGACAGGGTCTGCGATCCCTGGGTCGCCAAAATGGGGCTCTCGGCGAAGTATGCGAGCCTCTGCTCGGGCTCGGACAAATGCCCCGACGTTCCCGGCGATCCGAAGAACGGCGGCTGTCCCCTGGTGCGTCTGACCAAGACGAAGATCGAGATCCTACAGAAGGTCTACTTCGATACGAACAAGGCAACGATCAAGAAGGTCTCGTTCCCACTCCTCGACGCGGTGGTCGAGGTGTTGAAGAAGAACCCCGACATCACGCTGCTGCGCGTCGAAGGCCACACCGACGAGCGGGGAAGCCGTCGACACAACATGAAGCTCTCCCAGCGCCGCGCGCGCTCGGTGATGACCTACCTGCACAAGATCGGCGGGATCGAGAAGAAACGGCTCATCTCGCGGGGCTACGGACCGACGCGACCGCTGGTCAAGGGGACCGGGGAGTTGGTCTGGAGTAAGAACCGACGCGTCGAGTTCGTGATTCTGAAGCGGAACGCGGGCAAGAAGAACAAACGTTGACCGCGGGAAAGCGCGGAGCCGACCGAGCTCGTCCGATGACGAGAAGGAGTATTGACGATGAGGTACCCAATGTTCGCCGCCATTGACACGACACGGAGCCGCCCAGGAAGCACAGGTCGGAACGTGGTGGCTCTCTGGCTGTTCGCCCTCTGCTTCGGTTCGACGCTGTGCTGGTCGCCGATCGCGGCTGCCGAAGGGACCGCGCAGCTCGGCTCGACCCAGCGGCCGAAGACCGAGATGACCTTCATGGTCGACGTTTTGACCGCGGGTGAGGTGCTCAATATCGCCGCGGGAGACAGTGAAGCCCTCGGTGACGCCACATTGGTGATCACGGTGACCGTGACGGACCCCGATGGCGGGCAGCAGTCCTTCGCGCTCTGCCGTGAGCTCTTGCCGCCGCTGCTCGGTTGTACGACCTTGGGCATCGGGCTGGGCCAGAACCGCCCCGGGTTTCTAGGCAACGCGAGCCTCCCCGGGACAGTCAACAACCCGCTGCGCATCACCACGACCAAGGCCGGGGTCTACAAGGTGACCTTCGCCAGCACGCGCACCGACAGCATCGGCCCCTTCGATATCACCGTGACGCCGAACACGCAAACGGCTGTCGTCCCCGCGTCTCCCCCAGGCGGACGGGGTCGGCTGTTTTCACAACGCTGGCTGATCGACGTCGGGACGTTCGCGATGGGCGGTGCGACGGACACGGATCTCTATCTGCTCGTGCCGCTCTTCGGTGATCGCGACGTGACGGTGCGGGCGCGGTTTACGGGCTTCAACGGGAACGACTTCTCGATCGTCGCCAACGGGGTCGGACTGCCGGACACGTTTGCTGGAACGTCGCAGCCGTTCAGCGCCCTCGGCGGTGATCCGCCGACAACCGTCCCCGAGCTCGGCCTCTCGATGTACCTGACCTATCCGGGGATCGCGAAGGGTGGTTCCCTCGCGAACGTCACCGCGACCGCCGTCAAGGGATCGGTCGGCGAGTGTACCGTCGCCTTTCCCGGCGAGGACGCGACGTTTCGCTTCGATGTCGACGTCGAGGCGCCTTACGTCTTCATCGTCGACACGAACAAAGACGGAGTCTACTCGTTGACCGAGGATCGCGTCTTCCGCGGATCGACGGCGGTCGGCACGAACACGATCGTTTGGGACGGGAAAGACGTCGGCGGGGCCGCTCTCGCAGTCGGGGAGGTCCACGCTCGCTTGTTCCTGCTCGATGGCCCGACGCACCTGGTCCTCGGCGATACCGAGACGGTCAAACCCGGTCTGCGCCTGTTCGCCGTCGACGATGCTGGCTCGATCGACACCCCGCGTCCGCTGGCGATGCGGTGGGACGACACGGCGCTGACGAACGATACCTCTGGAAACGTGCATCCCGGCCCGATCACGACGCCGGTTGGCGGTGTCGACAGCGGATCGCTCGCCGACGCCCCCATCTGCGGAGGCGACACGCCGAACGCCCACTGTTGGGGGAACTTCGTGCAAGGCGGTCCGGGGGACCTCGCGTTCGTCGATACCTGGACCGCGGCGAGTGAAGTGCGCGTCGATTTTACCCTTCAGATCGTCGACCCCGACGCGGACCCCGATGTAGACCAGTTGACCAACCGCGAGGAGTGCGTCGCCGGAACCAAGCTCGACGACCCCGACACCGACAAGGGTGGGGTCAAAGACGGCGTCGAAGTCAAACAGGACAAGACCGATCCCCTCAACGGCGGCGACGATTTGCACTGCGGTGATGGAATACTCAACGGCAACGAGACCAGCGTGGACTGCGGCGGAAAGTGCCCGGGCTGCGACGACGGGCTACCCTGTGTCCTGCCGGGCGATTGCAAGAGCGGGAACTGCAAGGACAAGATCTGCGTCTCCGAGTGCGGCGACGGAATCCTCAACGGAAGTGAAACCGACCAGGACTGTGGCGGTGTCTGCAGCGGTTGTGACGACGGTAAGGGCTGCAAGGTCAACGGCGACTGCAAGAGCGGCATTTGCCTCGACAAGACGTGCATCAGCTGCAGCGACAAGAAGCAGAACGGTACAGAGAGCGACATCGACTGTGGCGGTCTCTGCAAGACCTGTGAAGACGGGAAGAAATGCAACAGCGGCGCCGACTGCTTCAGCGGAAAGTGCTCGAGCGGGCTCTGCGTGAGCTGCACCGACAAGAAACGCAACGGAGACGAGAGCGATATCGATTGCGGTGGTAGCTGCACCGTCAAGTGCGACAACGGCAAGCTCTGCTCGGTTGGCAGCGACTGCAAGAGCGGCCTCTGCGACGGCACGACCTGTCAACAGACGCTCTGTAGCGACTCGACCCAGAACGGCGACGAGACCGATATCGACTGCGGAGGCTCGTGCAGCACCAAGTGTGACGACGGAAAGGGCTGTAAGGTCGGCGCGGACTGTACGAGCGGTAGCTGCGCGGACGGAACGTGTATCAGCTGCAGCGATGGTAAGAAGAACGGGAACGAAGGCGACACCGATTGCGGTGGAAGCTGCTCGGTCAAGTGCGACGACACCCAGAGCTGCCACGTTCCCGCCGATTGCAAGAGCGGTCGCTGCGAGGACGGGGTCTGCGCCAGCTGCACCGACAAGAAGAAGAGCGGAGACGAGGGCGACATCGACTGCGGTGGTAGCTGCCCGAAGCGCTGCGGAAACGATCAGAGCTGCAAAGACGGCACCGATTGCACGAGTGGGATCTGTCAGGACTCGACGTGCAAAGAGGGATCGTGCAGTGACGGCTTCAAGACGGGCGACGAGAGTGACGTCGACTGCGGCGGTACCTGTCCCGTTCGTTGCGACGACGGCAAGGATTGCAACAGCGGCGCGGACTGCAAGAGCGGACGCTGCGAAGAGAAGATCTGCACGAGCTGCGGCGACGGCACCCAAAATGGGGACGAGACCGACGTCGACTGCGGCGGTAGCTGCGACACGAAATGTGGCAACAACAAGCACTGCGAAGTGAACAGCGACTGCAAGAGCGGGATCTGCGAAGAGAAGGTCTGCGTCTTCAGCGCCTGCACCAACGAGGTCCAAAACGGTGACGAAACGGACATCGATTGCGGCGGCTCCTGCACCATGAAATGCGAACCGGGTCAGGGCTGCAAGGTCGACACCGACTGCACGAGCGAGATCTGCGTCGACGGCCGTTGCGCGCTACCGACCTGCTCCGACGGCAAGCAGAACGGCGACGAGAGCGGGGTCGATTGCGGCGGCACATGCCCCAACGCCTGCTCCGTAACGAACCCCGATGGCGAGAATCCCGACGGTGACGCGATCGAGCCCGACGGCGTCGAATCCGACGGCCTCGAGCCCGACTCCGATCTCGGTCAGACCCAAGATGACGGAATGCTCCCAGATGCGAGCGAGCTCGACGGTCAGAGCTCCGACGTGGTCGGCGACGATGGCGTCGGCACCGACGGCTCGAAGGGCGACACGACGACGAGCGCTGACGGCATCGGGTCGACGGATGCTGCGGCGGACGGGACCGGAAACGGGAAGGCGAGGCTCGGTGGCGGGGCGCTCGGTGGATGTTCCGTATCGTCGCGCGACGGGCGCGATCCTTCGAGCATGTTCTGGCTGCTGGTGTTGATCTCGCTCGTGCTAACGCTCTACCGTCGCGGCCAGCTCAGCGACCGCTGGACGAGCGCTCCCGCTTCTTCAGCGAGACCACCAGCGTCGAGATCGCCGCGGGCGTCATCCCGCTGATGCGCGAAGCCTGACCCACCGAGAGGGGGCGCACGCTCTCGAGCTTCTGTCGCACTTCGTTCGAGAAGCCGTGCGTTCCCTGATAGTCGAAGTCCTCGGGAATCCGAATGCTCTCGAGTTTCTCGAAGCGGCTCACCTGCTCCGCCTGACGGCTGATGTACCCCTCGTATTTGACCTGGATCTCGACCTGCTCATAGACGACCTCGTCGAAGCGCGCCAACTCCCGCCCGGCGATCGTCGGAAGCTCGCGCGGCGTGACGTTCGGTCGTCGGAGCATCTCGAGCAGTGGGACCTTGTGCTTCACGGGGGCGAAGCCCTGCTCGACCAGGTGTGCATTCGTCGCCTCGTCAGGGCGCAGCTCGATCGCCTCGAGCATCGCGCGGCATTCGGCGATCGCCTGTTGCCGTGCCTCGAACTGGGCGTAGATTCCATCGCCGACGAGGCCGATCCGCCGACCGATCGGCATCAAGCGAGCGTCGGCATTGTCTTCGCGCAAGAGCAGTCGGTACTCGGCGCGAGAGGTGAACATGCGGTAGGGCTCTTCGGTGCCCCGCGTGACGAGGTCGTCGATTAGCACGCCGATGTACGCCTGATTGCGCTGCAAAATCAGCGGCTCTTCCGCCTTGAGCGCGAGTGCGGCATTGATCCCCGCCATCAGGCCCTGCGCGGCCGCCTCTTCGTAGCCACTGGTGCCGTTGATCTGCCCGGCGAGATAGAGTCCGCGGACCGTTTTGACCTCGAGGGTCGGTCGGATCTGCGTCGGAAAGACGAAGTCGTACTCGACGGCATAGCCCGGTCGGGTGATCTCGACGCGTTCGAGCCCGGGGATCGTGTGCAAGAACGCCTCCTGCACGTCGATCGGCAGGCTCGTCGAGAGTCCGTTCGGGTAGTACTCGCTGGTGTTCAGCTCTTGCGGTTCGAGGAAGATCAGGTGCCGCGTGCGCTCGGCGAAGCGGAAGACCTTGTCCTCGATCGACGGGCAGTAGCGCGGTCCGATCCCCGTGATGCGGCCGTTGAACATCGGCGAACGATCTCGGTTCGCGGCGATGATCGCGTGGGTCGCTTCGTTGGTATAGGTGATGTAGCACGGCACCTGGCGCTGCAGGATCGCGCTGTCGTAGAACGCGAACGGCCGCGGCGGCTGATCGCCCCACTGGATCTCGAGTTCTCCGAAGTCGATCGTGCGCCCATCGAGGCGCGGCGTCGTCCCGGTCTTCAGGCGACCGAGGGCGAGTCCGAGCCGCTCGAGCTGGCCGCTCAGGGTCTCGCAGCTGGCGTCGCCCATGCGCCCGGCGTGGAAGTTCTGATTCCCGATGTGACAGAGGCCGCGGGTGAA
>JAGQJP010000824.1 GCA_020430585.1 Myxococcales bacterium
CGCCTCCTGGGTCGGATCTCCGGAGCCGCTCTGATCGATGCGAAGCTCGCGCTACCCCCTCGGGCTAGCCGCTGGAAACGGTACGAGGCACGACGGGGTGCCATCGTGAGCTGGGCCTTCATCCCCGGTACGACGCGCGGAGTGGCGCTGCACCTCGTCTATACGATTCCGACGCGACGGGCCCAAGTAGGCCGCCAGCTGGCACTCTGGGACTTTCGCAGCGGGAAGCTGCTGCGCCTTCTAGGCGGCGTGATCCACTCCTACGCCGACCCGTCTCCCAGACTGCACGTCGCCGCCAACGGTGAAATCCTGGCGCTGATCGGCGGCGGCATCTACCGCTTCTCGCGCGATGGAAAGCCGCTCACATGGGCGGCGACGAACGTGCGCGTGCTGAAGCTGGCGCTATCCGGTGGCCAGCTGGCCGAGCTGGGCTACGACCACAAGACCGAGCGCTTCATCGTGGTGCTCCGCGGTTGGCGGGGGCCAAAATTGGGCGCGCCTCGGCGTCTCACGCCGAGTTTCCTCAATCGAAGCCAAAGCTGCGAGGCGCTGGCGATGAGCGGAAAGCGCTGGCTCTGGTTTCTGATCCGTTCCCAACGCAGAACCCTGCACCTGCTGCGCTACGCACCGAAATCGAACGAGCTGCGTCGCTTCGAGCTCGGTATCCAGGCCTACCGCGATCAGATCCGGCTGATCGCACGCCCCGACGGCGTGCGCCTCTTCATCCTGCGACAACGACCGGGGAAGCGGCCCCTCGAAACGCAGATCGTCGCCGAGCAGATCGATCTCGACCGGTACGGCACACGTCGGCGACGACGGCGGGAGATCGCGATCCCCCTCCCGTATCGGCGGGAATTCAGCCCTCTCTTCCGCGTCGAGGAGAGCGGGCGTCGCTGGTTTCTCGGATTTTGGGGCCACCGACGGGCTTTTCGCGTCGACTTTCCCCGCTGAGTCCGCCCGTTCGGAGCGTGGCGCGGACTCAGCGTTTGGTCGAGCCCCGATCGCGGAGAATTCGAAGACGAACGATGCTCCGCCACTGGCGTCGATGGGGAACTTTGGCGATCGAGCGCGTGACGAGCTCGACCAGGACGCGCGCCGTCGCCCCGACTTTCGCCTGGGCGAGGCGGCCGAACGACGCGAGGTCGACCCATTCGATGCGCGTCGCGTGGTGGTATGGCATCTGAATTCGATCGCGGGCGGTCCAACCCGCAGGGCGACGCACGATCGTCAGCGCATAGACCTCGCCGCCGCGCAGCTCGGCGAAAGAGCGAAGGGGCTTGGGTTGCGGTTCGAAGGCGCGACATTCCCCCGAGATACAGTGGGCGACGAGGCCACGGTAGAGCGTGCGGCAGCGCGGACACGGTCGATTCGGTGCGCAGGGGCCGATCGCCATCCAGCGAAGCTTGAGCTCGCGATAGCGCTTCTGATTCACCGCCCGCCGCCAGACCACACCGCAGCGCGGGCAATCGCACTGGTCGTCCGGCGTGCGCCCGGGCAGGAGCACGCAATCGCTGTGGGCGCGGCACATCCGCGTCCGGCTGAAGGGTAACCGCGGAGCGACGACGCTCGGCCTCGGTGCGGGAGCGGCGAACGCGATCGCTTCGATCCCGCCCGCCAGACCGGCGAGCGCGACGAGCCAGACGACAGCTCTCGTGCGCTTCCCCATCTGCCGATCCTACCACAGTCGGCGCCCGAGCGGTGGGTCGGCGTCGCGCGGCTTGATCGAGCAGCGACAGAATCGGTATGCTCGGAGGTGGGCAGCCGCCCCTCGACGTTTCAACCCCGCACCAGAGGAGCCTCGATGAGCTTTCGTGCGCCACTCCGAGCGATCCTCTTCGCCGCTCTACTGCTCGCCAGCGCTTGCCAACGCTCGACCTCGAGCTCCAGCGTCGCCGACGGGGCGACGGGTCGAGCCGATGTCCAATTCGCCCTCGACCTCGACGACGCCGATGGCGACGCGTTGGCCAAAGGTCCCGACGGCGCTTCGTTGTCCGACGCGGACGACGCCACAGCTGGCGATGGAACGGGCGACGCGTCGATCGAGGACGCGCCGAGCGCCGATCTCAGCGATACGAACGAGCTCGACCTCGAGACGATCGTCCTCGGATGCACGCCGCCGACGCCGAACGACCCAAACCGGCAGGCGGCGATCCTGCTCCAAGGCTTCGAGTTCCAGTGGTTGCGCACGATCGCCGGGTTCCAGACGCCGCACCGGATCAGCGGAATCGGCGTCCGCTTCGCCGAGCTCACCCAGCAGCTCGCGGCGACGAAGTGGACGCTCAGTGGAAAGGCGAATTTCCTCTTCTCTCCCGGCGTCGACGGCGACAAGGCCAACCCGCGGGCCTACTACGCGGCGGTCTACGGCTCTGCGCTGCGAACCTTTCGGGCGACGGTCGAGCTCGCCTTCTCCGACGACGCCACCGATGGCGACAACCCGGTCGCCGAGACGCGGATCGACCGCTATCTCTACTTCGAAGCGAGCTGCCTCGGCGAGCCGAACGGCGCGCCGCAGGATCTGGCGCTGCTCTTGAGCGGCTTCTCGCTGCGCTCCTCGTGCGACGATGCCAAACAGACCAACGGCGAGCTCTGCAACAGCAACGGCTTTTGGCCCTACGGGCTGCACCTCGGGGTCTCGGCCTGCGCGCCGTTCCAATCGGGGTTCCGCTGTCGGCTGACGCTCGAGATCTTTCGCAGCTGGACGCCGACGAACGGAGGCCTCAAACCCTTCAACGACGTTCTGGACTACGTGGTCTCGATCGACGTCACGGCGCTCGCCGGGCCCACAAGCGGCTTTCGAGCGACGCCGATCGCCCTCGAGCGGCAAGGGACGATCCTCGAAGACGTTCAGACCCTGTCGACGACTCGTGTCGGGGCGACAAACCTGCCGATCGCGCTGCTCGGTATGACGGGCTTCGGTTTCCAACTGATCGAGACAGGCGATCTCGAGAAGCTCGGGCGCTACATGACCGAGCTGACCTTCGGCACCACCCAGAACGGCTATGACCCTCTTCTGGGCGAGCTCTCGTTCTTCTACTGGATGGCCTTCCGAGCCCCCGTCACTGTGCTTCAGAGCGACGTCGTCTACGAGATGACGTCGACCCTGCTGCAATTCGACGCGACTCACAAGCGAAGCGCGCGCGACGAGGTCTCGGGGACGATCTGCTTCTCGGGATTCGGCTTCGACTGCAGCAACCAAGGGCTCCCCGAGCAGACCGAGGACAGCGCGCCCTTCGTGATCGAGACCCCGTTGGATTGACCTCTCGGCGCGGGACGTCGTCTCAAAGACGGTTGACAGCGCCCTTCCACGGCTGCTACCGTATGGGAAACCAGTAACAATCATCTACGGTTACCCCACGGGGGTTGACGACGACCGATGCACCGAATCGCCCCGTATCTTGCGGTTCTGATCTGCGTTTACCTGCCGAGCCGCGTCGTGCGAGGGCAGAATGTCGACGTGAAGGTCTTCGACCCGGTGGCGAGCCCCTACGGGCTGCTCAACGTTCACGCCAGCAAACCCCTCGATCATCTTGGCTTTTACCTGGCGCTGACGACGAACTACGCCAACGATCTGCTCGTCGGGCTGACCACCGACCCGCTCGCCACCGAGCAGACGACGACACGGCCCGTGGCGCACCGGATCACGATGGAGCTGGCGGCAACGCTCGGGATCCTCGGCTGGGGTGAGGTCGGCTTCGCCCTGCCCTTCTTTCTCTCGCAGCAATCGAGTCGCTCCCCCTTCGACAACGGGGCGAGCTTCGTCGACCGCCGCGGTCTCGGCGACCTGCGGCTATGGGCCAAGGCGCGGTTCCTGAAGGGCAAGCGATTTTTGGGGTTCGGTCTTGGTCTCGTCGCCGAGGTCGGCTTTCCGACGGGTCGCAAGAACGCCTTCATGACCAGCGGAGGGTTCTCGTTCATTCCGCGGCTCATCATCGACTGGCGCCACAGCCGCGGCTACCTGATCGCCATCAACATCGCCTACAAGCTACAAAAGAAGCAGGTAATCGGCGACCTGATCGTCGACGACGAGCTGCGGCTGGGCCTAGGAGCCGAAGTGCCCCTCTCGTTCCACGGTCTGAGCCTGATCGCCGAGGTAAACAGCGCGATCTCGGTGCTCGAGCGCGGCGCCAACAAGAAGACCCTCGACAACGTGCCGATCGAGATCACCGGCGCGATTCGCTGGCGCCATCGCTCGGGCTTTCTGCTGACCGTCGGCACGGGTTTCGGGATCTCGCGGGGATACGCGGCGCCGGACATCCGAGCGATCCTCGCCTTCGGTTGGGGGCTCGGGTTCGAGCGGCCGACAGCGCCGACGGTCTCGAAACCGAAGCTCGTCGTCGTCAACGTGGTCGAAAAGCCGAAATCGAACCGCAACCTTCGGCGCGACGGGCTGGTCGACCGCGAGGTCAAACCGCAGACCTTCGAGCCCTATCGGCCGCTGCCGCGGGTGCTCTTCGACAAGGTTACGATCAGCGATCCCGATCCAGACGGCGATGGCATCCCCAACTCGCGAGACAAATGCCCGAACGAAGCCGAAGACTTCGACGGCTTCGAGGATGAGGACGGCTGCCCCGATCCGGACAACGACAAGGACGGCATCCCCGACCACCTCGACAAGTGTCCCAACGAGCCCGAGACGATCAACGGCATCGACGACGACGACGGCTGCCCCGATCAGGGACCCAAGCAGGTGCAGCTGGTCGGGACGAAGATCAAGATCCAGCAGAAGATCTTCTTCGCCGCGGCGTCGGACAAGATCGATCCGAAATCGTACGGCATCCTCAAGCAGGTCGCGGCCTTCATGAAGCAGCAGTTCCACATTCGGCGGGTCCTGGTCGAGGGGCACACCGATTCGGGGGGCGACAAAGACATGAACGTCGATCTCTCCGAGCGACGCGCGCTCTCGGTGATGCAGTTCCTCGTCAAGGAGGGCGTCGCCGCGCACCGACTCGAAGCCAAGGGTTTCGGGCCGAAGCGGCCCCTCGCCGACAACGCGACCAAGCAGGGCCGCGCCCAGAACCGACGCGTCGAGTTCACAATCGTCCGCGTCGCCCGAATCCTTGCGCCGAGGCCGACGAGCAAAACACCCGCTCCGCAGCCGAAGGCTCCGACGCCGACCAAGCTGAAAGCGCCGCCGAAACCGTCGCCAGCGCCGAAACCGAAACCGACACCGCCGACGAAGAAGACGCCATGAGGTCGAGCCGCCCCGTCGTAGCGCTAGCCCTGCTCGCCATCGCTCTTGGCGCGAGAGCGGCGTGGTCCGCCCCGAAAACGGGCGACACCTACAAGTACACGATCGTCCCGGGCGACACCTGCTGGAACATCGCCGAGAAGCTCTTCGGCAACGGGAAGAAATACAAGCTGATCCACCAGTTCAACGAGCTCGGCCCGATGCCCCACATCCTGACCCCGGGCAAGACACTGCTCTTGCCGCGCTCTGGGAACATCCCGACGGCGCGGGTCGAGTGGATGCGCGAGGACGTCAAGGCGAAGCCTCCGAACGCGATCGACTGGCTCAAGGCGAAGAAGCAGATGAGCCTCTGGAAGCTCTACAAGGTCTCGACGGGCGACCACTCCTCGGCGGGGATCCGCTTCGAAGACGCGAGCTTCCTGATGATGCGCCAGCGCGCGCTGCTCGTGATCTACGGCGGATCGAAGACCCTCTCGCGGACCAAACGCCTCGAAAAGGGCGGGATCGTGGTCGAGCGCGGGATCGTCAAGGGCGGCCTCGCCTCGCTCTTGGGCAAGGCGCCGCTGTTGATCAAGACGCCCTCCTCCGAGCTGAAGGTGCGTTCGACCACGATGCAAGTCGAGGTTACGCCGACGAAGAAGTCGATCGTCAGCGTTCACGACGGGCAGGTCGAGGTCAAGGCGAAGGGCAAGACCGTCAACGTGCCCGCGAACCACGGCACCTCGGTCGAGATCGGCAAGGCCCCAGAGAAGCCTAGGCGTCTGCCACCGCGACCGAAGTGGAGAAGCGGCGTGCGGCGACTCGTCGTCTTCGCCCCCGCCGGCCACACCGCGCGATTCGAGGCGGAATGGGCCGCGGTGAAGGTCGCCAAGCGCTACCACGTCGAGCTTTCGCGCCATCCGAAGTTTCGCTCGCCGATGCTCGACGCCGTCGTTGGAGCGGGGGTCTTGAAGATGCGCGCCCAGGATCTGAAGCCCGCGACCTACTACGCCCGAATTTCGGTGATCGACCGCCATCGGATGGAATCCAAACCCTCGGCGCCGCTCGAGGTCTCGGTTGTCGCCCTCGAGAGCTCGCGGCAGCTGCGGCGCGACAAGCAAGGGGTCTTCGAGACCGCCGGGCTCCTCGCGCTGCGAGCCCCGACGTCGGTGGCACCGAAAACCGAAGTATCGAGTAACGGCAAACCCTTCCGCCCATTCTCCAGACCGTTGCGCCTCTCGAAGCCGGGACTCTACCAGCTGCGCTTTCGTTTCCGCGGCACACGGGGTGCCGAGAGCGCGATCGCGGTGCGGATCTTGGCGATCGCTGGTCGCTTCAGCGGCCCCGTCGAGCCGATTCACGTCAA
>JAGQJP010000098.1 GCA_020430585.1 Myxococcales bacterium
CACCTCGCGGGGCACGGTCGTCGAGACGCACCCGATCGCCCCGGGGCGCAACTTCGTCGTCGTGAAGGTCAGGGCCGAGAACCAGGACAAGCTCGTCGTCGGGCTCGCGGAGTACGAGGTTCTCTTTCCCGATTGAGCGCCCGTGGCGACGCTCGCGCGGGCGACGCACGACCGCCCGACGCACGACCGCCCGACGCACGACCGCCCGACGCACGACCGGCCGACGCACGACCAGCCGAGCGCGGGGCACGAGGAGATCGAGATGGATCGACAAGAGCTGCAGAAGTACTTTTGCACGACGAAGCACCACGAATTCTCCACCGACTTCTTCGCAGACGCCGAGAGCTACGAGGTCTGGGAGGAGATCGACTTCTCGACGATCGAGGAGGTCGAAGGCCAGCGCAGCTTCACGATTACCGCGGAGGACGCGCGCTTTTTTGCCGAAGCCTCGCTGACGCCGCACCCCTCGATGTGCGACGAGGCCTACGCCGCGGCCTCGAGCTACGGAGAGCTCTTCGTTCACCCCGTGTTCATCACCTCGATCATCTTCTGGTGCGTCGGAACGGGCCGGGGAAACTGGATTCGCACGCCAGGCGCTCGCAATCCCGGGCAATCCTGTGTCTTTCACGAGTACCTCCGGGTCGGCGAGACGATCCGGATCCGAATGCGACCGCACGATCGCTTCGTCAAACGCGGAAAATACCACCTGCAGTACAAGGTCGATCTCTATAATCAGGACGGGGTCCTCAAGGTCGAGACGATCACGACCTTGATCCTACCCAAAGATCGCGATGGGATTCGCAAATTCCTCAGCGGCCAGCGCGGTCTCGACGACTGAGTCGGCCGCTCGGGACACGCTCAACGAATGGGAGGTGAGAGCCGTGCGTGTGTTGAAAGACAGAACGGTGCTGATTACGGGCGCCGCAGGCGGCATCGGACGTGCGACGGCCCTCGCCTTTGCGCGCGAAGGCGCGTCGATCGTCGCCGCGGACATCGACGTCGAGGGACTAGCGGCGCTCGAGACCGCGGTACGCGCCCATGGCGTGGATTGTCGCGGCCGACGCGTCGACGTCTCGAACGCGACCGAGGTGCAGGACTTCGCGGCCGAGCTCGACGCGAGCGCGGTCGAGATCGACGTCTTGGTGAACAACGCGGGCGTTCTCGCCGGGGGCTTCCTGCTCGACACATCTCTCGAGACCTGGCGCTGGCTGATCGGGATCAACGTGATGGGGCCGATCCATTTCAATCACTGCTTCGTCCCCGGGATGGTCGCGCGCCGCCGAGGTCATGTGGTGAACATCGCCTCGGGGGCGGGGATCATCGGCCTGCCGACGATCGGCGCCTATTCGGCGACGAAATTCGCCGTCGTCGGGCTCTCGCAGGCGATGCGCGCCGAGCTCGCGATGCACGGGATCGGCGTCACCGTGGTCTGCCCGGGGGTCATCAAGACCGACATCGTCAACGCCGCGCGGAAAGAGACGATCGATCCGAAAGGAGCCCACGGCCTGGTCCACCGCGGCCTCTCGCCGGAAGCGGTCGCCGCACAGATCGTCGCCGCCGTGCGACAGAACACGGCGCAGATATTCCCCACCGTCGAATCGAAGTTCGGCTACCTGATGAGCCGCGTCTCGCCGCTGCTCGTGCGCTCGGCGATGACGCTCTGCGCGCGCCTCCTTTCGTCTCAGCGCACCGACGCCTCCGACGCGCGCGGCGACAGATCCAGCGCCCACGCCAACGCGCGCTGAGCGAGCTGGCGGTACACGACGCGATCACGCCGACACGCGCCGAGCGGAAGCCTCGGAATGGTCAGACGAGGATCGCGACGGCGAGCCCCGCGCCCGTGGCGATTCCCAGACAGAGCGAGACGAGGGAACCGAAGCGCCAGCCTCCCGAGTAGACGGCGATCCCCGACTTGACCACGCCGTTCGCGGCGACGGCGATCGAGATCCCGATCGCCCCCACCTTGTGCAGCAAGCTGCCCCCCTGGGTCTGCTCGGCGATCGAGAGGGTGATCGCGTCGACGTCCGCGAGGCCGCTGACGACGCTGGCAAGGTAGATCCCCCGGTCACCGAGATAGAGCTTCGCCAGCTTGGCGACGAGGAGGATGACGACGAAGAAGGCGGCGAACTTGAGCGCTGGACCGAGGGAGAAGGGGTTCGAGAGCTCGACCTCGCCCGTGTCCGCCGCGACCGCTGATCGCCGAGCGACGAGCCAGATCACGATCGCAGCCAGAGCCGCGCAGATCCCCATCGTGCCGATTCCCCAAACCAGGCGCAGAAAGAGTGCGCGATCGAGCAGCGCGACAACGACGAGCACGCGGCCGAACATCGTCATGTTCGCCACGATCGTGGCAAATGTGCAGGACATGCGCCAGGCGGGTTTCGCACGGGCTTGCGCCGCCATCGCGGCGGTCACTGCGGTCGACGAGGTCAATCCGCCCAATAGCCCCGTCAGTCCGAGCCCTTTTTCGACGCCGAGAAACTTGGTCAGGAAATAGCCGACGTAGCCGATCCCCGAGATCAGCGCCACCAGCAGGGTGACCTTGTAGGGGTTGAAGGCGCCGTAGGGATCGAGCGCGCGGTTCGGCATCAGCGGCAGGAGGATCAGGATGATCATCAGGAACTTCAGCGTATCGGTGAGCTCGACGCGCCGCAGGCGGCCGATCACCCGTTCGGTGAAGCGTTTCGAGCTGAGCAGGACCGTGATCACCAACGCCAACGCCCCAGCGGCGTTCAGATTGGTGTGGCAGAGCATCCCCAGCGCGCAGGTGGCGATCGCCGCGAGCTCGGTGGTGATCCCGACGCCGAGCTGCGAGGCGCGAAAATACATCGAGATCACGAGGAGCGTGACCCCCGCGAGAGCGAGGGGAGCGACGATCGGGAAGCGATCGCTGACCAGCGCCGCCGTCAGCCCGGTGAGCGAGAGGATCGTGAAGGTGCGGATCCCGAGATTCTCGCCAGGCCGCAACCATGGTCGAGCCGTCGGTGATGGCGGCAGGGGCTCGTCGCTCGGCGGGCCCGCGATCTCTTGGTGCACGCCCATCGAGCGCTCGAGACCGATCAGAATGCCGATTCCCGTCGCGTACGCGATTTCGATGAAGAGGCCGAATGAGAGCTGCATCGCTCTAGTCTACTCTTCGCCAGTCGAGGGGGCAACGTCCGGCGCGGATCGACCCCGCCCGAGGCGGTCCACGCCCGACCGACCGCCCGTCGCCACGCCCGAGAGCAGGACGCCGCCAACGTAGCGCGCCAGCTCGGCGATCGAGAGGCGCTCCCCGTGGACGATCGGCAGCTGTCCCGCGCTGATCAGCGACGAGAGCCCGTGGATCGCCGACCAGGCCGCGAGAGCGACGCGTCGCGGATCGTCTGGGACGATGCGGCCCTCCGCCTGGCAGGCGCGGATCCCCTCCAAGAGATAGGCGAAGCTGCGCGCTGCGGCGGCCTCGGTCGCGGGATAGGCGCTCTTGTCGACCAGCTCCTCGGAGAACATCACGGCGTAGCGGGCGCGGTTGGCGTTGGCGAAGAGGACGTAGCCGACTCCGACCTCGCGCAGTCGGTCGAGCGAGTCGCCGTCGCAGGCGGCGATCGCTCCCTCGATCGATTCGCTCATCATCCGATACCCCTCCTCGGCGACCTGGGCGAGGAGCGCCTCGCGCGAGGCAAAATGTCGATACGGCGCCGCCGTCGAGACGCCGGCGCGTCGCGCGACATCGCGCAGCGAGAGGTTTCGGTGGCCAACCTCGTCGATCACCTCGAGTGTAGCGTCGATCAGCGCCTGGCGCAGGTTGCCGTGGTGGTACGTGCCACTTCGCTTCGGCGTCGATTTTTTCGTCCGCAGCGTCATCCGATCGCTCCTTGGCCCACACGGCGACCCATGTAAGCACTAGTAACATTTTCGATTGACAGCGACAAGCTTCAAATGTTAGCACCAGTAACATAACGTCCCGGGTCGGCGCTCGACAACGGAGCGGGAACCCGCGAGGAGGGATGATGGAACGCTACGATGTGATCACGATCGGAAGTGGGATCGGCGGGCTGACCGCGGCGCTGACCTGTGCTCGACAAGGGCGATCGGTGCTGGTGCTCGAGGCGAAGAAGCAGTTCGGGGGCTTCTGTAACCCCTTCGCCCGCAAGAAGTTCTGGTTCGACACGGGGATCCACTACGTCGGCGAGGCGGGGCCGGGACAGCCGCTCCACCGTCACTTCGAGCGCCTTGGCCTGCTCGACGAGCTGCAATTCCGCGAGCTCGACCCGAACGGCTTCGATCGCTACGTCTTCCCGAACTACGAGGTCGCGATGTGCAAGGGAATCGACGCGTACTGCGAACGGCTGACGCGCGATTTTCCCCACGAGGCCCGCGGCCTGCGCCGCTTCTTCGATCTCGTCACGGAGGTCGCCCAGACGCTCGGCGCGCTCACCAAGATCAGCGGCCCCCTCGACGCGCTACGGCTGGCTCCGCGCTTCCCGACGCTGATCAAATACCATCGCGCTACGTTCTCGCGCATCCTCGACGATTTCGTCCGTGACCCGACCCTGCGCGCCGCCCTCGCGGGCCCGGGCGGAGACATCGGCCTACCGCCGAGCCAGGCGAGCGGGCTGGTGATGATCGGCGTCCTCGCGCATTTCCTCGGCGGCGCCTACTTCCCCGTCGGCGGCACCAAAGGCGTCCGCGATGCCTACGTCAAGCTCCTCGAGGCCCACGGCGCAACGCTGAAGCGCAACTCGCCCGTGGCCAAGATTCTCACGCGCAGCGGCCACGTCGTCGGGGTTCGCACCGTCGCGGGCGACGAGTTCGAGGCGCCGATCGTGATCTCCAACGCCTCCGCGGTGACGACCCTGGGAACACTCCTCGGCTCCGAAAAGCTCTCCCGCCGGACGCGCAACAAAGTGGCGCGCTCGACCTACTCCCTCGGATCGATCTGTGTCTTCGTCGGCACCGATCTCCAGCCCCAGGAGGCGGGCCTGAGCGACGCCAACGTCTGGCACTATCCGAGCATCGACATCGACGCCCTCTACCAGCCCGCGCTCGATGGGCGCCTAGGCGGCGATCTGCCCTTCTTCATGACGGTGCCGACGTTGAAGGATCCGGGAACCCACGCGCCCGCGGGCAAGCACACGGTCGAGCTGATCACCTTCGCCCCCTACGCCCCCTTCGAGCGCTGGGCCGATCAACCGACCCTCAAGCGAGACGCCGCCTACAAGGCGCTCAAGCAGCAGCTCGGTGAGCGCCTGCTCGAACGCGCCGAGCGCTATCTCCCGGGCCTGCGCCAGCACATCGAAGTGCTCGAGGTGGCGACGCCGCTGACCAATCGCTCCTACGTCGACGCCCCCGCGGGCTCGATCTACGGGATGGACCACACCCCCGCACAGATCGGCCTCGGCCGCTTCGGCGCCAGCGGCCCCGTCGACGGCCTCTATCTCTGCGGCGCCGACGCGATGGGAGCGGGGATCGCCACCTGCGTCGCCTCGGGTCAGATGGCGGCGAACGCCGCGCTGCGCCCGAAGGGCTCGTTCGTCGCTACGGTCCGCCGCTTCCTCCGCCCGTCAATGCGCAAACCCGCTCCGCTGCAGCCCGCCGGTTAGACAGCTTCCCGCGGCCCCCCTCGCAGACGCCCGCTCCGCCGCGACCCGCGGGGCTGACCCCCTCGACCCGCTCACAAGGCGGTTGACCCCGTCGGCGGATGCCACTACACTGTTCTCACTGACTTTGAGTCACCCACCAGCGATCGCGGCACGTCTCGCGGTCAGGAGAGGCGCACTCTCCCTCGGCCTGGGTGGCGTCACAAGGAGAGGGTGGTCGTCGTGGAGAAGGTCCTACGGATCGGCATCGTGCTGTTGGTCGCGCTCGCCCTTGGCGCCTGCGGCTCGTCGAGTGGCTCAACGAACGCGGGCGATCAACAGCAGAGCGGGTCGGACATCACCGCTGGGCTCGACGCGTCGAGCGACGGCGGCGACGCGACGCCCCTCACCGACACGGGTGCCGACGCGTCGCTGCTGCCCCCCGAGAAGATGGCGCGCTGGTCCGACCCCGCGACCTGGGGCGGCGAGCTACCCAAAGAGGGCGACGAGGTGGTGATCCCCGCGGGCACCGAAGTATTGCTCGACGTCGACCCGCCCTCGTTGGCGAGCCTCACGATCGACGGGCGGTTGCGCTTCGACGAGCGTGACACGACGCTGCGGGCGGGATACATCCTCGTGCGCGGTGCCCTCGAGATCGGCGACGAGGGCGTGCCCTTCGCGCACAAGGCGACGATCACCTTGACCGACACCGACACCGAGCGCAACGTGATGCAGATGATGGGGACCCGTGGGATCTTGGTGATGGGCGGGCGCCTCGACCTCCACGGGCAGGCGCCGAGCGCCGTCTTCACCAAGCTCGACCAGCATCTCGAAAACGGCGCGACCACGCTGACCGTGCTCGACGCGAGCGGCTGGAAGGTGGGAGACGAGGTCGTCGTGGCGCCGACCGACTTCTACGGCGTCGCCCAGAGCCAAACCCTTACCCTCTCGAAGGTCGACGGCACGAGCTTGACCACGACGTCGCCGATCGTCGGCTTCCGCTGGGGGCTTTTGCAATACGTCAGCCAGGACGGGATGAGCCTGACGCCCGACCCGAGCGTCACCGCGCCGACGGCGCCCGAGGGAGGGACGGCGCCGCTGGTCCTCGACGAGCGCGCCGAGGTTGGCAACCTGACGCGCAACATCGTGATCGAGGCGCCCGATGACGAGCTCTGGCGCAACCAGGGCTTCGGCGCCCAGCTGATGGTGATGACGCTCCAGAGCCTGGCGCGGATCGACGGCGTCGAGCTTCGTCGGGTCGGACAGGCGGGGCGTCTCGGGCGCTATCCGATGCACTGGCACCGCCTGAGCTACGACGACGCGGGCAGCGAGCTCGGCGACGCCACGGGGCACTACATCCGCAACAGCACGATCCATCAGTCTGCCAATCGCTGCGTGACGATTCACGCGACGAACGGTGTGCAGGTCTCACGCAATATCTGCTTCGATATCAAGGGTCACGGGATCTTCTTCGAGGACGCCGTCGAACGGCGCAATCGAATCGAGGGCAATCTCGTCTTGCGTGTGCGCTTCCCCGCACCGTCGCAAACGCTCAAGCTCCACGAGCGCGAGCAGCCGGGGATCGAGAGCGGCTCGAGCGGGATCTGGGTCAGCAACCCGGACAACACCGTGCGCAACAACACCCTCGCCGATTGCGAAGGCTTCGGTCTCTGGATGGCCTTCCCGAAACAGCCCGTCGGCGTGAGCAAGCTGGTGGCGATCAAGCCCTATCGCCTGCTCTTCGGCGACTTCGACGGCAACACGCTGCACTCGAATCGCGGACGCGGCGCGACGATCGACAACGTCGAAGACGACGACGCGGGTAAGGTCGTCAACCTGCAATATGCCTCGACGACCGATGGTGAGGAGCTCGTCTGGCCCTACCCCACGCTGCGTCGCTTCAGCATTCGCGGCTGGACGCTCTACAAGAACGGCGTCGGCAACTTCTGGAACCGCGTCGTCTGGCCGAGCTACACCGAGTTCGTCTCGGCCGACGGCGAGGGCAAGTTCTTCAACGGCTCGGGGTCCGACGGCTTGATCTCCCGCTCGCTGATCATCGGCACGAGCCTGAACGACTTCTCCGAGCGGCCGAACGCCTGGGTCGGCAACCCGATCGCCCTGGCGACCTACCACAGCACCTTCGACATGCGCGACAACGTGATCGTCAACTTCCCGCTGGTCTTCGGCAAACCGAGCGGCGCCTTCGCCAGCGACGACTACTACATCCGTCCCGTCGAGAAGGGCCACATCCGCAATAGCAACAACCTTTTGATCAAGTCGCACCCGGGCCACCGCAGCAAAGCCTCGGTCGACGAGGGGTCTGGCTTCGCCCTTGGTTACGACTACTACGTCTTCGCCTCGGCGCTCTGGGATCCCTATGGTCTCTGGGGACCCGCGGGCAACTGGAGCGTCTATGACGAGCCGTTTCTGACCTACGGCGCCAACTGCACGCCGCTCTCTCCGCCAGGCCAGCTCGCGATCAGCTGCGACGGTCGCTACTACGGCGTCGACGCCTTCGTGGTGAACCAGGCGAACGAGCCCTGGGACGACCTGATGGCGATCGAGATCCAGCGCTACACCGACGGCACCCTCGGCGAAGAGGTGGGCACCTGGCGCGTCGAGGCGGGGCAATCGGACTGGCTGCTGGCCCACATGCGCCACTTCGCCGTGCGGCAGAACGGCTTCTATCGCCTCTCGTTTCCGGGCCTCGAGATCCCGTGGGAGGTCACCCTCGACCTGACCAATATCCACGGCAAGGACGACGTCTTCGTTCTCGGCGTGCCCTTCAGCGGCGACCAACTCGCTCGAGTCTACTCGTCGACCTACGACTACGGAAACTCGCTCAACGATGGGCCCTCCCCGCCGCCGCGAGCGCCCGTGACGCGGCCCTATACCGCCGTCGAGAGTTGGGACGCGCTGCGGAGCTCCGAGGGACAGACCTTCTGGCAGAACCCGACCGACCACATCGTCTGGGTCAAAATCAGCGCCGAGGGGCTCGAGTTGCCGACGGGAACCGACGCACCGACGCCGCACTCGGACCAGGCGCTCTACAACCGCCTGCACCTCCGCGTCTATTGACGCTCCCCACGCGCCTCCTTACAACGAATCAGCGAGGCGCGATACGGTTGCCACTGTTCGACACGCGCTTTCATCACAACACGTCACCTCAGTAGGTGATCGCTGTCGCCGGCAACAGGCGCTTCACCTCGGCGATGCGCTCCTTGCCGACGGGCGTGAAGGCGAGCCCGAGAAAGCGCAGCTGGGTGAAGGGCTCGAGGGAGCGCGGCAGGCGAATCTTCGTCCGCTCGAGCTCGAGCCGCGTCAGCCGGCGCAGCGGCGCGAGTGTGGCGAGCTGCGCGTCGGTGCAATCGCTCTCGACCAGGTGCAGCTCGCGAAGGCCCGCCAACCTCGCGATGGGCGTGAAATCGCGGATCGTCTTGAGATAATTCAGGTTCAGCACACGAAGCCGCGTGAGCGCCGCCAGGGGACGCAGATCACGGACCTTGGTCTCCGAGAGGCGAAGCTGCTCGAGGGCGGTCAGCCCGCGCAGGCGGTCGATCGTTCGCAGCGGGCTGCGGCCGAGGTTGAGCGTCTTCAACTTGGAGAGGCCCGCGAGCCCGTCGAGTGTAGCGATCGGACTACCCCAGGTCTCGAGCCGCTCGAGTCCCTTGAGCTGGCGCAGTGGGGTCAGCGACGTGACCTTGGTCTGTTTCATCACGAGCTGCTTGAGGCGCGTCAGGCCTTGAAGGGGTGCGAGATCCGTCACCGCGAGGCGGTCGATCGACAGTCGCTCGAGGTTCCTCAGCGGCGAGAGCATCGAGAGATCGAGCACGCGACAGCCCGAGATGTCGAGCACGCGCAATCGTCGCAGCTTGGCCAACACGGCGAAGGAGGTCGCGTCGGTGACCACGGCGTCGCGCAGATTCAACACTTCTAGATGCTTCAACGCGGCCAGCGGAGCGAGGCTCTCGACCACCGACTCGCTGAGATCGATCTGCTCGATCGGCCCGAGCTTGGCGAGGCGATCCAGGTTGCTCACCTCGCTGTACGAAAGATCGAGCTTTCGCGCGTGCAGGCGCCAGCCGTTTTGCATCGTGAAGAGCTCGGCAAGATCGACGCGTCGCCGTCGACCGCGTCCACCCAGGGCCGGGACGACGATCGACAGCGAGACCACGAGCACACCGATCGTCAAACGTCGCATCCTTGCTCGATCTCGGCTCATCGGGCGCTCCTTCCAACGACCATCGATTGGTGACCAGTCTAGCCTCAGCAAGGAGCGCTGGTCAACCGGACCGCGCGCTTGTATTTGCCCGCGGCTCATCGAATAATGAGGAGGAGCATCTCGTTTACGCGCGCGAGGCCGAGGGCGACCAATGTTGAACAAAAGCAAGCTGATCCACATCATCTACGCCATCGTCGCGATCGCCTCGATCCTGATGATCGGGCGCTACTTCTCGGAAGGAGCGGTCAAGGTCCTGCCCTACAGCGAGTTCCAGACGCTCCTCGAAAAGAAGGGGATCAAAGAGGTGATGATCTCGCAGGACGAGATCCGCGGCGTCCTCACGAAACCGATCGACGGCAAGACGCACTTTGTCACCAACCGCGTCGATCTCGAGCTGGTCAAGCTCCTCGACAAGCACGGCATCAAGTATACGGGCCGCAAAGAGAGCACGACCTGGTCGCTGCTGCTGAGCTGGATGCTGCCCCTCTTCATCTTCTTGGGGCTCTGGTTCTTCTTCATCCGCCGAATCGCCCGCGGCGGCGGTGCGGCGGGGGGGATGATGGCGATCGGCAAGAGCAAGGCCAAGATCTACATGGAGACCGACACCCGCGTCACCTTTGGCGACGTCGCGGGGGTCGACGAGGCGAAGGCGGAGCTGATCGAGATCATCGCCTTCCTCAAAGAGCCGGCAAGCTACGGCCGACTCGGCGCGCGGATGCCGAAAGGGATCCTGCTCGTCGGCCCACCGGGCACGGGCAAGACGCTCCTCGCCCGAGCCGTGGCGGGTGAAGCGAAGGTCCCCTTTTTCTCGATCAGCGGCTCCGAGTTCGTCGAGCTCTTCGTCGGCGTCGGCGCGGCGCGGGTCCGAGACCTCTTCGAGCAGGCGCGACGCGAAGCGCCCTGCATCATCTTCGTCGACGAGCTCGACGCCCTCGGCCGCGCCCGGGGGATCGGCCCGATGTCGGGCGGTCACGACGAGAAAGAGCAGACGCTGAACCAGCTCCTCGCCGAGCTCGACGGCTTCGACCCTTCGGGGGGGATCATCATGATCGGCGCCACCAATCGGCCCGAGGTGCTCGACCCGGCGCTCCTGCGCGCGGGGCGCTTCGATCGGCAGATCCTCGTCGACCGCCCGGGACGCGAGGGGCGCGCCGCGATCTTGAAGGTACACGTGCGCAACGTCGCCCTCTCTCGCGATGTCGATACCGAGGTCGTCGCCTCGATGACGCCCGGCTTCTCGGGCGCCGATCTCGCCAACCTGGTGAACGAGGCGGCGCTGATGGCGACGCGCCGCAACGCGAACGCGGTGACGATGGACGACTTCACCTCGGCCCTCGAGCGCATCGTCGCCGGTCTCGAGAAGAAGAATCGCCTGCTCAATCTGCGAGAGCGCGAGATCGTCGCCTACCATGAAATGGGCCACGCCCTCACCTCCGCCGCGCTGCCGGGGGCCGACATCGTGCACAAAGTCTCGATCATCCCGCGAGGAATCGGCTCGCTCGGCTATACGATCCAACGGCCGACAGAGGATCGCTTCGTGATGACGCGCGCGGAGCTCGAGTCGCGGCTGATGGTCCTGCTCGGTGGCCGCGCCGCCGAGCGCCTGATCTTCGACCACCTCTCGACGGGCGCCGCCGACGACCTGAACAAGGTCACGGACATCGCCCGCAGCATGGCCACGCGCTACGGGATGGTCGCCGAGCTGGGCCACGTGACCTACGACCGCGAGCCCTCGACCTTTCTGCAGACCCACGAGCCGTTCATGCAGAAGCAGTACAGCGAAGACACGGCGCGTGAGATCGACTGCGCGGTGCGCCAGATCGTCGACGCCGCCTTCGAGCGCACCCTCGACATCTTGCGCCGCAATCGTTCGACCCTCGAGAAGGGCGCCGAGCTGCTGCTCGAGCAAGAGACGCTCGGCGAGGACGAGCTCTCCTCGCTCTTCGACGAGGTGCTCCGTGAGGCGCCCGAACCGACGTCGAATCCCGACGCGACGCCTTCACCGACAACCGGCTGATTCAAGTTGCATCTTTCGTTTGTTGCATTTCGACACAAATCGCGTAAGACGGCCGTCCCTCGATCGTCTAGTGGAGGTGGATCAGTATCGACGCGCGGAGCCGCGGCTTGTTCCGCTGCCCGCCGAGGAGAACAACGATGAGATTCGTCGCCTACGGTTCAACAGACATCGGCAACGTCCGCTCCAAGAACGAGGACCGCTTCCTCGTCGACCTGGCGCTCCGGCTCGCGGTGGTCTGCGACGGGGTCGGCGGGAGCCGATCGGGTGAGATGGCGGCGACAACCTGCGTCGACGTCGTCCACTCGATGGTCGCCGCCGATCTCGAACGCCTGCGCGAGTGCTACCGCAATCGGGAGCTCGAGGAGGTCCAGCAGACGCTGGTGCGCATTGTCGACGCGGCCAACGCGGAGGTGCATCGCCTGTCGAAGACCCGCGAAGCGTACCACAAGATGGCGACGACGCTGACGATGCTGCTCGGCGTCGGGCGTCACGTCTTCGTCGCCCACGTCGGGGACAGTCGGCTCTACCTGCTGCGCGAGAACAAGCTCTACCAGCTGACCGTGGATCACACCTACGTCAACCAGCTGGCGCAGGCGGGGGTCGACCTCAACACCGAGAACATCGACCCGCGCCTCGGCAACATGCTCGTGCGGGCGATCGGCCAAGAGCATCACCTCGCCGCCGACGTGCAGATGCTGATCGCGTACCCGGGCGACCGCTACCTGCTCTGCTCGGACGGGCTGCATCGCTACATCGACAAGGAGCGCGGCCTCGAAGAGCTCGTCGCCGAACAGGAGCTCGACCAGGTGCCACGCAACCTCTGCACCCGCGCCAACCATTGCGGCGGCGCCGACAACGTGACGGCGATCGTCGTCGCCTTCGAGCGCGAGCCGGCCGACGACCCGCTACTGCGCGCGCTGCAACCCACCGATCGCCGACGCAGCGACCGCCCGGGGCGCCACATCTCATCCTGGTTCTGACGCCGAAGAGGCACGGCGCTCAGCCGAGGCGAGACCACATGATCGTCGTGAGACTGACGACGAGCACCGCCACCGCGGCGACGATCGCGACAACCCCGACTTTCTTGAGGGGCGACTTGATCGCGGCGACGATACCGAGGATCAGCGCCAATCCGCCAAGGACCCACATCGCGTAGACCTGATTGAAGGCGGCACGGCGCACGCTCGTCTGAACCGCGAGCTCGAGTCGCGCGAGGCGGCCGCGGTAGCGCCCGCGATAGCGCCCGCTGTCGTGCCGCTGCGTTCTCTCGTGGTACTTCACCCGCGGGTAGGTCTCGACCAGGTGATAGGCGGCGACGCCGACTCCGCCCAAGGCGAGAACCAGCGCGACGATCGCGACGATCTTCATCTCTCTCTCCAAGCTATGGTAACGCCCAACGGGCTCGAACGGCCGACCCGTCGCCCCAGGCGACGACGAACCCGTCGTCGGCGGAGCGCCCGACCGCCGGTCTCAAAACGAGCTCGGCCTCATCCCCGGCTGAGTCGAGCTCCTCGGAGCCTACCCTCAACCCGTCGCTACGTCAACCGATGGCGGTGACCAACCTCTTCGAGCTGAGCGTCGGCTGGCTGCGTTCGGGACTCACGGCGACGCCGTCGATCTACGCTGTCGCCGCGGGCCAGCTCTAGCTGCCCTTCGTCGTGGCGATCGGCCTGCTACCGCTGCTGTTCACGCGCAGAAAACGCGTTAGTCGTCCCAGCTGACGCGGTGGGGAACCCCGAGCTCGGCGGCGAGGGTGCGGCCGAGAGCGCGGGCCCAGCCCGCCTCGCAGTCGAGGGCGATCCAATCGTAGGTCGGGTCGATCTGGGGCATCTGGTCATCGACCGACGCGACGATGAAGGGCGCGCGCCCCTTCACCACGAGACGCACACCGCGCTCGACCCAGTCGGCGGAGACGTAGCTCTCGACGGCCTCGATCGGCCCGATGCGGTCGCCGCGCAGCAGAATCGCCCCATCGACGATCTCGAGCAGCGTCCCGACGGCCCGCTGGATCAGGCGGAAGCGGGGCTCGTCGACGGTCCAGGCATACTCCCAGCCGGTGGCGAACATCGCATCCCATCCGCCGAGCCAACTTTCGACACCCTTCTCGCGCAGCCGATCGCGCAGGCGCCGCGCCGCCTCTTCTGCCATGAAGCCTTCCCAGAGCCAACCCGGGCGCTCGCTGACAGCGATCAGACCCACGCGCGGCACGAGCTCTTCGCCGAAGAAGACCTGCGACGTCGCCACCAAAATCGGCGCGTCGAACTCTTCGAGCCGATCGAGCACCTCGGCCACACGCGATATCGTCACCCGCCCCATGCGCTCGACTGTACCACGAACCCGTTTTCGCCGTAAGCCCGCACGAGGGCTCGATCGCTCGTCGCCCTGCCCCGTCGATATTACAGAAGTGTGACCCGCCGCTTTCGACGACAGCGGTAAGATCGAATGCGCCAGAGTCGAGTGGCACGGAGAGCGACGGAGGTCGAGAGCATGAGCGAACGCGCCTTTACCCGCATCGTCGACGCGGTGCAGATTCACGAGCAACCCCTCACGCCCGAACAACTGTTCGCCCGGGTGATCACCGATGAGACGAAATACCTCGTCCTCGACCTCGATCGCACGATCCACCGCGGGATCAACATCGGCGAGCGCTTCGGTTGGGAGCTCGTCGCCAACCAGACCTACGGCATCGAGTACATGCAGCGGGCCGACGAACGGCGTGGCGCCTCGCGCTTCTTCTTCGATTGGCGCTCTCCGCTGCGCAGCGGCCACTATCTGGCGCGCGGCCTGCGCCTGTGGGCCTACCCTGGCTTGTACTACTTCTTTTTCGGCAAGCTCGCCTCGCGCTACGCCTGGACGCGGCGACTCCAGCACCGCTACTTCGGCCAGGAGCCGATCCGCGAGGTCCAGACGATCCCGCGGGTCGCGCTGATGCACCACCTGAGCGAGTTGCCGCTCGAGCCGCTGCGGCGGATCATGCGCCGACTCTGGCGCCGCCTCGCGCCGTTCCAGGTCTTCACCCGCGACGACTTCGAACGCCTGCGTCGCCGCCATCCGCGGCTTCGGATCATCATCTCCAGCGCGTCGCCACAGCCCGTGCTCGAGGTCGCCGCCGAAGAGCTCGGCGTCGATGGCGTGATCTACACCGCGATCGAAGAGCATGATGGCTTCCTCAGCTCGCCGCATCACTACGAGTGGCGCTATCTCTTGCTTCGACGACCGCGACGCATCGCGCCGCCGCAAAGCCTTCAGCACAATGCGTCACTCGCCAAGCGCGTCCACCTACTCGAGCGCTACCCCGATTTTTGCGAGGTCGAGACCGTCGGGATCAGCGACACCGCCTACGGCGAGGACCACGAGTGGGCCAACTTCTGCACCCGCGTCGTCGACGTCAACAGCCCGACACCGTTCCCACCCGTGGTCGACGCCGACTCGCCGCTGCGCGAGCTTCACTCGGTTCGCATGCTGCCACACTCCGAACGTGGTGACTCGGCGGGGCGCGCCGTCGACTCCGCCGCGCACGGTGAGGAGCCCTCTCGTCGCGCTGTCACGGCATCCTTCGATCGCGACACCCTGCAACGAAAACTGGGTGCCCTGGCACAGCACATCGAGTCCCTCGCTCGGGAGTACCACGAGCGCGCCAGCGTGCTGGCGGCCTCCCGCGGCGAGATCGAAGCGGAGCTGGCCACGATCCGACAACGCATCGAGGCGATCGTCGCCGACTACAACAGCGGCCGCGCAGCGAAGCCGAACGCGCTGCTCTCGAGCTTACGACAGGCCCTCACCCAGCAACGTCGGTTGCAGCGCCGTCAGGCCCGCCTTCTGCGCCCGCTGGCGCTGCTGAAGAACGCGATCCGCGAAGACGCCACCCTCTCGCGCGCCCTCCTCGCTCCGGCCTGACGCCAGGGTCCGAGCGGCGCTAGGCCGAGGTG
>JAGQJP010000825.1 GCA_020430585.1 Myxococcales bacterium
AGAAGCCCTTCAAAGAGGCAAAGGAGGAGTGGGTCTCGACCTTCGAGCGGGACTACATCTTCAACCTCTTGAAGAAGAACAACATGAACATCTCTCACGCCGCCCGCGAGGCGGACATCGACCGCAAGTACTTCCGCAAGCTGATGAAGAAGTACGGCATCGAAGCGACCGACACCGACGACGATTGACACCGTAGCGTAGGTTGGAGGACTCAGTGTGAAGGCGGTGTCGAGCGAGACCACGCTGACGGTCGTTGCCGGCGTGCGGGGACCGAAGGTGGTCGAGGCGCTTGGCGACCGCTGGTTCGTTCCGACCTACGCCCTCGTCCTGCTCGGGATCTTCTGGTGGCCGGCCTTCGCGCTCGCCGCCCTGGCCGCCCTCGGCTGGCTTGGCTACCATCGGGCGCCGACGCCCGGGTTTCGCGTCGAGCTCGATGCGGCCAGCGGCACGGCGCGATTCATGGCGCGTCGGAGCGAGCAGAACAGGGAGATCGCGCTGCGGGATTTGCGTCGGGCGTCGGCGCGACCCTCGGAGGCGGCGCCCGGGAGCTGGAGCGTGATCGTTTCGGGCACCGAGCGCGACATCGAGCTCGAGGACGGCGTGACCTCGCAACCACAGGCGGTGGCTGTGGCGAAGGAGCTCAACGAGCTGCTGCGTCGCTACCGCTTGGTCTCGCTCGCTCGCGCACTCGACGCGCCCGCATCCGGCGACGACGAGAGCGAATCCATTCGATGTCCATATTGCCGCGCGCCGGTCTCGGACGCGACCCAGCTCGATGTGTGCGTCGAGTGCGGAACACCGCACCATCGCGACTGCCGAAAGGAGCACGCTGGGTGCGCCGTCTTCGGTTGCACCTCGAAGCGCTTCACGAAGTACACACTCGAGGAGCTGAGCGCGGCGATCGAGAGCCCGTGGAGCCGTTGAGCGCGATCTAGCGTGGCGGCGGTGGTGAGGCGATGTCGGCGCGGGCGTTGCCTGTCGCGACGGCTCGAAGAGCTAGTCGAAGTCTTCGCCGTAGAGGCTGGCGAGGCCGACGCGGCCGCGCTCCCAGATGAAGAGCGCCTTGTCCGAGACGAAGAGCTTGCTCATGTGCGGATAGTTCGACTGGTGGCGCGAGAGGACGTTGCCGAAGACGTCGTAGGCCCAGCTGTGATAGGCGCCCTCGGCTTCGAAGTAGACCAGGAAGTAGCCCGAGTCGGCGTGGACCCGCCCCGTGCCGCGTACGCCCATCGGGTGCGTGCGTTTCCACATCAGGTCGCCGTGGGCGCCGACCTTGACCAGCCGGTCGTTGCAGATGTAGAGCACGCTGCCATCTTCGTAGTAGCGGAAGTCGTCGATCGCCGATTCGGTCTCGATCACCCCGAGCTGGGTGCCGTCGAGGCTGTAGGTGACGATCTTGTGCTCCCCCTCGAGGGCCGAGAAGCTCTTGCCCGTCGGCGAGAAGTGGATCAAGCGGATCGTGGCCCCCGCCTTGAAGACCGCCCGAGATTTCCCCCGTCGTTGAATCTCGTAGTTCTGATCACCGCGGTCGTGGATCGAATGGTCTTTGATCCGAGCGATCACCTCCTTGCTCTGCGGCTCGATCTCCGGGGCGAGGTCCTTGCTCTTGCCGATCGCGAAGGTCAGCTGCAGGGGCTCGGTGAACATGTTCTTGATCATCGTCGAGTCGACGACGCCGATGAGGGTCTCGGGCGCATCGAAGGCGAGAGACTCCAGCGGGTAGCTCAGCTTGCTGGTCGACGTCGGCTTTCCGCGGCGATTGTAGACGGTGATCACGGGCATCTCGTCGCCGTCGCGGAAGTAGCAGGCCATGTAGAGGGCGGTCGACGAGATCGCCAACATCTGCGGATCACCGAAGGCCTCGCGCTCGACGAGCTCTTCGTCGCTTCCGACTTGGGTCTCTTTGCCCTTGCGGTCCAGTAGGAGCAGCTTGTTGCCATCGAAAAGAAACGTATTTCCCGACTCTTCGGCGAAGACGGCGCCGCGGTGCTCGTTGCGGAACGGACGAAACCAAAGCCAGTCAGTCATGTACCCCTCTCTTGCGCAACTATTCGGCTTCTTTATATGAATTTGCCCCGAGTGTAGCGCATCCCGCCGATCGCTGCAAGGTCGGCGGAGGATCACTCCTCCTCGCGCAGGCGCGGCGGGGTCGCCTTCTGCGGGAACTTACCTTGGATCGGAGCGTAGAATTCGCGGAAACGATCCATGTCGGCTCGCACATTGCCCGAGAGCTCGATCGCGGGGCCGAATCCACCGCGCTTGCGGCGATAGTCGAGGAAACCGCAGACGACCGGTACCTGCGCTTCGCGGGCGATATGATAGAAGCCGGACTTCCAATATTTCGAGGCTCTGCGGGTTCCCTCGGGCGGGACGACCATCACCAGCTCGTCGGCTTCCTTGAGGCGGTCGGCAACCTGTTTGACGACGCCGTGTTGGGCTCGTCGGTCGATCGCGATGCCTCCGACGCTGCGCATCAGCCAACCCAGAGGGAAACGGAACAACGTGTGCTTGCCCATCCAGTGGATCTTGACTCGCAGCACCGAGGCGATCGCCAGCATGTACGCCAGATCCCAGTTCGAGGTGTGGGGCGAGGCGATCAACACGTACCGTTTGCAGGTCGGAGCATTGCCCTCGGGTTGCCAACCCGAGAGTCGCAGAAAGAGGCGTGCGAAGGTGCGAGTCATCCGATTCTCCCGGAACGAGTCGAGCGCTACCCGTCGCCCGACCATACCATAGCATGCTGGCGAGCGTCGACCCCAGTCGGGTGAACTGTCCCCCTCAGGTTCGACGTCGATCGCCGGGGAGGGGGTCCATCCCCCCAGGGAGCGCAACGCCACATCGAGCGGCGCTCGTCGCGGTTCTCCGCGTCAAATCACGGGCGTCGGCCCCCCGACTCGGTTGCCGAGCGCGCTGGGCGTCATCGATCGTCGCGGCTCCGATCCGGTTGGAACAAATCTTGCTCGAAAACATACGATCGGATTTGAATGACACACGAGGCGTCGATCATGCCACACGTATACGATGACGACCAATCCACGTCGCGCCAGTCGGTCGAGGCGCCGGCTCGAATGCCCCGCCTGTCTGGGCCTCTCGCTGCCGAACAGCAGCGGATCGCCGGGGACCTGACAGCCAAAGAGCGCAATCCCTCGTCTGCCGACCCGATGCGCATCGCCAAGGAGGGGATGACCGGGCCCGGTCAAGAGCTCCCGCACCGCGCACAGCTCGAGCGCTCATTCGGGCGCGATCTGAGCCAGATTAAGGCGTATCAGGGGCCCGCGACCAGGCAAGCGTCGGAGCACCTCGGCGCGAGCGCCTATGCGATGGACGGCGCCGTCGCGTTCGGTCAGTCGCCGGATCTCCATACGGCGGCTGAGGAGACCGCGCACGCCCTCCAGCACTACAAGCACGTTGGCGGTTCGGGTGAACGCATGACCAAGCCCGGTGGGGCCGTCGAGTCCGAGGCGTCCCGGGCGGCCGACGCCGTCGTCGCCAATCAGAGCGTCGGCGGTCTTCAAGAGGGTCTCGGATCGGGCGTCGTCGCTCGTCGCTCCCAGCAGCAGGGCGCGGCCGTTTCGCCAGCGGAGCAACGGTTGGCGGCCTCGAGCGAGATCAGCAACCAGGAGCTGGCGACCGTCAAGGGCACGATGCAGAAGAAGAGCTTCGAGCTCAACGACAAGCAGCTGATGGCCCACATCATCGCCCAGTACGTGCTCTGGCAGGAGATGGTGGGCAAGAAGGCGCCCGACGAGAAGATCGAGCTCGCCAAGTTCGTCGACGAGGCGGGCGTGATGGACATGCTCGGCAACAAGTATCCGGCCCACACGGTGAGCGGTTCGATCGGCTACCAGGAGACGACCGAGGGGCTCAACGCCGACGAGACGGTGCGAACGCTCGGACTCGATTACGAAGGCTCGGGCTTCGTCCAGCGCCGCGACGACAAGCAGAGCTCGGCGATTCATGACGAGCGCGGGAAGCAGAGCCCCGTCCCCACGGTCTTCGTAGTCAAGTTCGAGCTGCCGAAGCAGACCGTCGAGAACAATATGGGCGTCTCGTTCTCCGATGACATGATCAAGTCACTCCAGAGCCTGAAGGCGAAGTACCCCGACTTCGCCGATCGCCTGAAGAACGACTTCCCGACGGTGAACTACAAGGATCTGTTGACCCCCGATACCCTGGCGCAGACGATGCGGACGCGCAACGCCGATCCCTACAAGGGGACCGGGATGACGGGCACGGGCAACAAGATGGAGGGGCGTGACACGATCAACCAGGAGCTCGCGGGCAAGACGCGCACCGCG
>JAGQJP010000826.1 GCA_020430585.1 Myxococcales bacterium
AGGAGCTCGAGGGCCACTATCTCGCGGGTGGTAACGTGGTCAACGTGGTCAACGCGTTGATCTCTGCAGACAAAGCGGGGATGACCCTCAACTTCAAGCGCGCCGCGGCGATCGACCTGGCGGGTCGAAACGTCTTCGAAGCGGTTCAGATGAGCGTCAACCCGCGCGTGATCACGACACCGCGCGTGGCGGCCGTCGCCAAAGACGGGATTCAGCTCGTCGCGATCGCCCGTGTGACCGTTCGAGCGAACCTCGATCGCCTCGTCGGTGGTGCTGGCGAAGAGACGATCTTGGCTCGCGTCGGTGAGGGGATCGTCACGACCATCGGCTCGGCGGCGAGCCACAAAGAAGTGCTCGAGAATCCAGACCTGATCTCCCGCAAAGTGCTCGAGAAGGGGCTCGACTCGGGGACGGCCTTCGAGATTCTCTCGGTCGACATCGCCGACGTCGACGTCGGCACGAACATCGGCGCCAAGCTGCAGACCGAGCAGGCCGAGGCAGACAAGCAGATCGCCCAGGCGCGTGCCGAGAGCCGCCGCGCGATGGCGGTTGCGACCGAGCAGGAGATGCACGCGCGGGTTCACGAGATGCGGGCGAAGGTGATCGAGGCGGAAGCCGAGGTGCCGCTCGCGATCTCCGAGGCCTTTCGCCAGGGCAACCTGGGCGTGATGGACTACGTCAACTATCGGAACACGATGGCCGACACCGAGATGCGCGAAGGTATCGGCAAGATGATGGGTCCCGGCCCGAAGAAGCAGTGAGGACCCGCGATGGACGATGACCCTCGGTACAACGAGGCGGCGCAGAATCTGGCGCGCTGGCGGTCTGGATTGGAGGCGATTTTCAAGGATCGCGCTCGCTTCGTCGAGCGCTACATCCTCTCACTCGCCCTCGAGCCGCCGCGGCGCGTTCAGACTCCTTCTCGTCGTCCCGCAGCCCCGCCGCCAACGTCGTCTCCGGCGCCGGGTGGGGTGACGGATCCCGGCGATGAGGATGGTCGATGATCGATCCGGCGAGCATCGAGCTGCTGCAGCAGCGCAATGGCCCCGAGGACTGGATCTACATCGTGATCGGTGTGATCTACCTCCTCTGGTCGATCTTCAAGCCGCTGCTCAAGCGCTTTCTCCAGAGCGACGACAAGGAGGGCTCGACGGCCAGCGGCGTGGAGATCGGCGATCTGCTCAAGGAGCTCGAAGCGCCGCAGCCGCAGACGACGCCTCGGGGCAACGACGAGGAGAGCCGCGGCCGCGGTAAAGAGAAGCTCGAGGCGGTGATCTCGCGGGCGACGACGCTGCAGACCGCGATTCAGGAGCTGATCGCCGAGATCGAGCTCACGCCGTCGATGTTCCACTTCGTCGCGCCGCTCGAGGCGAACCTGCAACCCCAGGTGGCGGAGTTGGTCCGCGGGGTCCATGCCGATCTTCGCGCGATCGACGCGCTCGGCACCTCTGCGGTCGAGCAGCGGACGACGCGGTACGAGCGCTACATTCGGTACTACAACTCGACGTTGCGGCTGATCACCAAGATTCTGCGCTCTCGCGATGCTCGCGCCGTCCGCGACCTGTTGGCAGACGCCGATCGGGTCGCCGACCGCTGCTTCGATCCGATGCGCTCCTTTGCCGAGACCCACTTCGACAACTACCCGGTCAAGAGCGCCGTCTGCCTTCTCGAGGGGCGGGATCTCGCCGTCAGCAACCAGCTCGCCGCCGCTGGACTGGCGCTGATCCACCTGCCCGACGATTTTGCGCAGAACGTGACGCTCTGGCCCGCGATTGCACACGAGATCGGGCACGTGGCCTATCTCACCTTCCCGGGTTTGGCCGAGGAGTTCACGCGTCTGATGCCCGGTCGCCCGGCGCAGCAGCTGTTCTGGGTCACCCAGCAGCTGACGAGCCAACACATCGACGAGTTGATCGCGACCTGGGCCGAGGAGCTCTTCGCCGATATCTTCGGTGCGATGCAGTTTGGTCCCGCGTACATCATCGGCCAGACGACGCAGTTCGGCTCGGTCGACGAGCCGCGTCTGGCGGCGCTGATCGGTGTCAACGGCGCGCGATACGACGAGCATCCACCCCCGCAGCTGCGCATTCTCGTCGCGTCGCAGGCGCTCGAGTACCTCGGGTACGGCACCGCCGCCCACAAGGTGGTCGAGCGCTGGGACAAGCTCCACGGCGGTCGCCGCGCCGACTACTTCCTGCCGGGCATCGAAGGCAACCTGGTGGCGATCGACGCCGAGGTCATCGAAGAGCCCGTCCGCGATCTCGTGGCGCGCGTTCTCGACTACCAATTCGCCACGATCGGCGGCTACTCGCTGCGCTCGGTCCCGGGGCTCGCCTTCGCCGAGAATCAACACTACGGCGCCGTTCGCGACGTCGAGCAGATGATCGCTGGCGACCAGGTGAGTCACCTCGACCCCCGCGAAATGGTCGCCGCGATCGTCTATCTCGCCGCCCAAGGCGGGTACACCGAGCGAGATCTGGCGACACTGCTTCGGCGCTCCGTCGTCGGGCTCGGTGTCGGCGAGCATGCGGAAACCCCCGAATATCGCACGCGTCCGGGTCGGGCCGCCGCCGATCCCCAGGCGTGGTTCGAGGCGGTGGTGCTGCACGATGTGCTCCGTCGGTCCGGATTGCGCCTCTGAGCGGCGCGATGGGGTGAACCGATGCTCTTCAACAGCTGGTGCGAGATCTCCCTTTCGGCAATCGAGCAGAATTACAAAGAGTTCGAGCGGATCGTCGGCCCTGGCGCGATCGTCGCACCCGTGGTCAAGGCGAACGCGTACGGACACGGGATCGAGCTCGTCTCGACGGCGCTGCGCGCCGCAGGCGCCGCATGTCTGTGCGTCAATGAGGTCGACGAGGGCCTGCGTTTGCGCGCCAGTGGCGACCAGGGCCGGCTGTACGTCGTCGGCTACTCGGCGTTCGAGCAGCTTTCCGACGCGGTAGAGGCAGCCCTCGACCTGGTGGTCTACAACCGCGAGACCGTCGATGCCCTCGCGCCTCTCTGCGCACGGCTCGAGCGGCCGCTGGGGCTGCATCTCAAGCTCGAAACGGGCAACAATCGCCAGGGATTGCCGATCGATCAGGCGCTCGAGCTGGCCGACGAGATCCGCAGGCGCCCGGGGTTGTGCCTGGAGGGCGTGACGACACACTTCGCCGATATCGAGGACACCACCGACCACACGTTCGCGATGCAGCAGCTCGGGCGCTTCCAGCGCGGCGTGGACGCCCTCGTCGCCGCGGGGCACGACGTGCCGCTGCGCCACTGCACGAACACCGCCGCGGTGATCCTCTTTCCCGAGACCTATTTCAACCTCGTCCGGGTCGGGATCGGAACCTTTGGGATGTGGCCCTCCAAAGAGACGCTCGTCACCGCCGTCCAAGCGCGCCGGCATCAGATTCATCTCGAGCCAGCGCTCAGCTGGAAGAGCCGCGTCGCCCAGGTCAAGGACGTCGCTCGCGGTGAATACATCGGCTACGGTCGAACCTACCAGACGACCCACGAGACGCGTCTCGCGATCGTCCCCGTCGGCTACTACGACGGCTACGACCGACGACTCTCGAATCTGGCGCACGTGCTGGTGCGCGGCCACCGTGCGCCCGTGCGTGGGCGGATCTGCATGAACATGTTGATGATCGACGTGACCCACGTGCCCGACGTCGCGCTGGAGGACGAGGTCGTTCTCCTCGGGACACAGGGCGAGCAACGGGTCAGCGCCGAGCAGCTGGCGTCGTGGATCGGCACGATCAACTACGAGGTCACGACCCGGATTCACGAGCGCCTGCCGCGCCTCCCGCGCTGAACGAGCTTCCCACCGTCCGCCGCGGATCCACGCTGTGGGCGCTTTACAGCGGCGGCGCCATGTGGTACTTCCCAGCCCAGCGAAACGAATCACCCGAGCGGAGATCCCCGTGAACCGAGAGCAATCCAAAATCGCCTTCAACAATGCGCGAACGATCCTCGTGGGCGGCGTCAATAGCCCCGTGCGAGCTTTCCGGGCGGTCGGTGGCAATCCCGTGTTCATCGAGCGCGGCGAGGGCCCCTACGTTTTCGACGTCGATGGCAACCGCTACGTCGACTACGTCGGCGCCTACGGCCCGATGATCCTGGGTCACGCGCACCCTGCGGTGGTCGACGCCGTGGCCCGCGCCGCGTCGAACGGATTCGCCTTCGGTTCACCGACCGTCG
>JAGQJP010000827.1 GCA_020430585.1 Myxococcales bacterium
TACCACCTTGGAGCTGCACGTCGAAGGGCCGCATCCCGAGAACGCGCGCCGACGCCTCGCGGCCGAGGGCAAAGGCCTCGACCAGGAGCGCATCGAGGGGCTCTCCACTGCGCGCTCGCTGGCGCAGGGTCAGGCTGGCCGCCGAGAGCTCTTCGTCGCTGCGCAGACGCAACGCGGGGCCGAGCGCCTCGATCTGCGACACACGTCGCTCGTAGCGCGCCGCTCGCCAGCCGCGCCGCCCGCCGACAATCGCGGACCAGAATCCCATCGCCCTCCTCGTTCTCGTCAGGGCGAGCCCGGGTTGCTGAAATCGAGCTCCGTCGCGCGCCAGAGATACCAGCTCGCGACACTACGGTACGGGCGCCAGCGCTCGGCGCGCGCGAGGATCGCCTCGGGCTCCGCAGGCGCTCCGTCGCCGAAGACGCGACCGAAGCCCTTTCGCACGCCGAAATCGCCGACGGGCATCACGTCGAGGCGGCCGAGACAGAAAATCAAGACCATCTCCGCCGTCCAACGGCCGACGCCCCGCGCCGCGACGAGACGGGCGACGACACTCTCGTCATCTAGCTGCTGCGCTTCGGCGCGCGTCGGCAGCTCTCCCGAGATCGTCCGACGGGCGATGTCTTGCACCGACGCCGCCTTGGAGCGCGAAAGACCCGCGCTTCGCAGATCCTCGAAGGGCCGCTCGGCCAACGCGTGTGGAGTCGGAAAGCCGCCGTCTCCAAAGAGCGCGAGGAGTCGCGAGAAGATCGTCTCAGCTGCGCGACCATTGAGCTGTTGAAAGACCACGGATCGCACGAGAGCGGCGAAGATGTCGCTCTCGTCCCGCACGCCGAGCCGCGGTGGACCGACGCGATCGATCAACGCCGCGAGCTCCGCGTCGGCCCGCGCGAGCTCTTCGATCGCGTTTTGCAACGACTTCATAGGCCGAACTCCCTGGCGGCGTCGACGGCGACGCCCGTCGGGTCAGGAGACGACGACGTTGACGAGCTTTTCTGGGACGACGATCACTTTGCGCACGGTCTTGCCCTCGATGTAGGGCTTGATCCGCTCGTGTCCCAGCGCCAGCCGCTCGAGCTCGTCCTTGTCCGCCGAGCGCGGCACATCCAGACGCGCGCGCAGCTTGCCGTTGACCTGCACGACGAGGGTCACGACGTCGTCGATCGTCAGCGCCTCGTCATAGCTCGGCCACGCCTCGTGCGCCAGCGACTGCGCGTGGCCGAGGCGCCGCCAGAGCTCCTCGGCGATGTGCGGACAGAAGGGCGAGAGCAGTAAGGTGAAGCCATCGAGCGCCTCTCGGGGTACGCTCTCGACCTTGTAGGCGGCGTTGATGAACTCCATCATCAGCGCCAACGCCGTGTTGAACTTCAGCGAGTCGATGTGTTCGCCGACGTTCTTGACCGTCTTGTGGTAGAGCTTCTCGAGCTCCGGGTCGGTGTACGTCGCCGACTCGGGATGGCGAATCTCGCCGCTGTCCCGATCGACGTAGAGGTGCCAGACGCGCTTGAGAAAACGGTGTACGCCCTGAATCCCCTCGTCGGACCAGACCTTGTCGCGATCGAGCGGCCCCATGAACATCTCATAGGCGCGCATCGCGTCGGCGCCGTACGTCGCCACGACCTCATCGGGATTGACGACGTTGTACTTCGACTTGGACATCTTCTCGACCAGCGTCTCCACCGGCTCGCCCGTCTCGGCGACGACCGGCAACCCATCGCGCTGCTCGATCTGCTCGGGGTAGAAGTACTTGCCCTGGGCATTCTTGTAGCTGTTGGCGA
>JAGQJP010000828.1 GCA_020430585.1 Myxococcales bacterium
CCCACGCCCCCGCCGAGGGAGACATCGACGCGTGGTGCTCGCTGTTCCTCAACGAATTCGCAGACCTCCCGGGGGTGACCCACGCGACGTTCGGCTGGGATGCGCCCGATGGCGAGCAGGGACGCGCTGCAGAGTTCGTCGCCGCGGGCTTCACGCTCGAACGCGCCAACGTCTTGGTCTCGACGGCGCTCAGCGATACGGCACGCATCAACGGGGAGCTCGACGTGCGACCGATCGACGGAACCAAAGAGTGGCTGAGGGCGACGGAGATCCAGTTTCGCTGCGCGCCGTCGCGCTATCGAAGCCACGCGGGCTACAGGGCCTTCTTGACCAAGCGGATGGACGGCTACCGACAAATGGTGCGCGCCGGGCTCGGACATTGGTACGGTGCCTTCATCGAAGACGCGATGGTCGGGGGGTGTGGGCTCTTCGGCGCAGGCAACGTCGCGCGATTCCAGATGATCGGAACCGATCCGGTGTTCCAGCACCAGGGCGTCTGCACCACCCTGCTCGTCGAGAGCGGCCGTCGGGCGCTGGCGGAGGGCGCGCGAAAGCTCGTGATCGTCGCCGAAGCCGAGAGCAGCGCCGAGGCGGTCTACCGAAAAGCGGGCTTCGAGCGCCACGAGGTTCAGCTCGGGCTCGAGCGCGCGCCGGGAAAACCAGCCGCGAAAGCCATTTCACCCGAGGAGTAACGTCCTCGATTAGCCAAGGAGCCATTGGATGAAACAGATTCGCGCCATGCTTCTCGCCCTCGCCCTCCTGCTCACCGCTCTGAGCGGGACGGCGATGGCCTCCCTCTGTTTCAACTGCGCCTCTGGAAGCCCGTGCAACCAGTGCCGCTCCCGCTCGGGGAAGGACACCTTCGCCGATCGAAAACAGTGTCGCGAGATGGGGTGCAAGATCACGGGGTATAGCTCGTGCTCGACGGCCTCGAACGTCAAGGTCTGTCGCGTGCCCGAGACACCGCAACCGCGTGCATCCGTCGAGGAGACGCTCTGCCGCGTGCGGTGAGCAACGCCGGGCGAACCTCAACGACCCCTCCGACGCCCCCCCATAGACCGATCGTCGCCGCCGGACGTTCAAGATGATGGCTCTCGCCAAGGAGACGGATGATGACTCGCTACCCGATCGGTTCCCGCTGTCCCTTGACCCTGGTCGCGCTCGCGCTCGCGGCGCTCATTGCGCTGGGCTCGGCAGCCTCGGCAAATGTACGCCTCGGCCAGTTCGGCGGGCGGTGGGACGCACACGATGCGACCTTCCGCCTCTCTCGAAAGGCAAACGGCGTCTACCTCGGTCTCGTCGAGATTCCCGGACGCCACGCAGCGCGCTGGGAAATCGAGGCGCGCGAGCGACCGAACGGGCAGCTGGCGATCGTCGTTCGCCGTGCGAACGCGCAGCCGCGGCGGGTGCTGACGTCGATCCCCTTCGTCCAACGGCTCGGCAAGACGACCTACGCGATCTATCGCAGTCCAACCGTCGAAGGCCAGCCCGCGCGCGTCGAGCTACGAATTCCCGTACGCGGGACCGTGTCGTGCGTCCCGCGCCGCGGAATCTACAGCGGAGAGTGGCACCAGTACCGCGCCCTGTACCAGCTCTCGACCCGCACCGCCGGGGGTGGGTTGAAGGGCTGGTTGGTGCTCCTCAGCGGCCCCTTCAGCGGGCAAGTGACGCCCGTCACGGTCGTCCCGAGCCCCGACGGCACCCTTGCGATCGAGCGGGACGTGGGAAGTGGCCGTCTGTTTCAACGCGTTCGCAGCGCCCCCCCGCGGCGCTATCGCTTCGGACGCGGGGGGATGCTGATCTTCGATGGACCGATGACGGGGTATAACGGCGTCGGACACGGCCGAATTCGCGTCCCAACGAACGCTTGCCGCCACGTGGGCGTGCGCTCGAGCGACCGCTGACGCCAGCCGAGACGAGCTCTGCCGCTCCGGGAGCGCTCGATCCGTTACCCTATCGCTATTCGCTGGTGAGGATACGCGCTTCGTAGGCGACGCGGAACGTGGCGCCCGCTTCGGGCACCTGATCGGGGACGACGGCGAGGCCGCGCGGGTTGTCCTCGGTGACGCACTTGACCTGCTCTTGGATCTCGTAGTCGTTGGCCCCCACGTTGACCTTCTGACCGTTGGCCAGCGTCTTCTCGACGGTGAGGAAGACTTTGAAGGCGGTGTACTTGTTCGCGCAGTCGCCGCTCGA
>JAGQJP010000829.1 GCA_020430585.1 Myxococcales bacterium
GAGCGACGCCAAGCTCCCGCCGCTGCTCTTCCCGCGGCTCGTGCCGCTCTCGAAAGAGCTCTTCACGCCAACCCCCAAGCACAAGACGAAGCGCCGACGGCGCAAAAGAAAGCACAAGACGGGCAACGACGGGAAAACGAAGAAGCCGGGCGGGACGACACCTCCGCCAGGCTCCGAGACGAAGCCGAAGACGAGACGCGACGGAACCATCGCGAAGACGCCGCCTCTCGCGACGAAGAAGAAACCGGGACGGACACCGACCAAGACGTCGAGTCCGACACCGACCAAGACGTCGAGCCCGACACCGACCAAGACGTCGAGTCCGACACCGACCAAGAAGCCAGGAGCAACGATGCGCAAGAAGCCAGGGAGCGTGAGATCGGATTGAGGGGCGGGATCGAGCGCGGCGACGAGCGCCGAATCAGCTCAATCCTGCTTTTGGACGGCGTTCTTCGGAGAGATGAAACTGATCAGTAGCTGCAAACCGGCGGCAGACACCCCGACCGCCATTCCCACCGAAGCCAGAATCGTAACCAGCAGGAAAATCTGATCCATCTCCCTCTCCTTCCACCCGGCGGGATCCTTGGTCCCGGATTCGGTGTTTACCAAAGTCACCCAGATCGGTCAAGCAATCGCTGTACCAAACAGAAAGAACGTTCAAAGTTCGGCACTTGTCCGACTTTTCCGACGATCTTCGTGGCACCGCGCACGCGACCGTGTGCGGGCGACGACACATCCCCGGGCGTCCTTCTCCGTTCGTTCTGCGACGTAAGCCCAATCATAATCCGAACGCACGACCTCGGCAAAAATTTTCTGCTCGGTCCGACCATTTTCCCGCTGCGATTTCGGTTAGGTCGTGTTTCTCGGTGAAAGAGGGGGTCGAGCACCATCCCGCAGAACAAAAGCGGAACGATCCACCGCCACTTCAGCTCGGAATCCCTGCGCTCTCGAGCAGAATCAGTGTCGCCGCGAGGACGATGGCGAACAGCGCGAGGGTGCGACGGTTCCAACCGATCTCGAGCCGCATTCGCGTTTCGACGCGCTTTTCGTCGTCGAGATCACCAATCGACGCCACGCGTTGATCGATCGACGGATGAGTCACGCTCCGCCTGCTCGTGCTCGTCAGGTTGAGCTCTGCCAAGCGCAAGAGCACGCGCTGAAACGTGAAGGGCTCACCCAGTAGGCGCACGGCAAAGAGATCGGCCTGCAGCTCGAAGCGATTGAGAAAGCGGCGAAAGACGACGAGGAAATAGAAGACGACGAGCCCCATCACGGCGAGGCTCGCGACGGTGTGGCTCTCCATCAGCGGCCCGAGGGCCCAAACGCCCCAGATCAAGAAGAGGGTGAGAGAGATCGAGAGCAGGTAATTGTACATCAAGTGGCGAAAATGGACGTGGCCCATCTCGTGAGCGAAGACCGCCTCGACCTCGTCCAAGCTGAGCTGCGCCAGGAGAAAGTCCGAGAGGTAGAAGTGACGATAGTGCGAGAGCACGCCCGTGACGACCGCATTGGCAAACGGCAGTCCCTGGCAGTCCCAGATGTAGATCTGACCAGCGCGTTGCCCCGCGCGGGTGGCAAGGGCCCGAAGTCGGCTCGTCAGCTCTTCGGCCCGCGGGTCTGCCGTGTATTGTGACAATTCCACCCGGGGAAACAGAAAGCGCACCATGAACGGCGAGAGCATGAAGAACAAGAAGACGTACGAGGCCATCACGGCCAAGAACGCCGTGGGGTGGCCTTCGATCCACTCCGCGAGACCGCTCCAATTGAAGAGAAAGAGTCGGACCAGCGTGAAATAGACCGCCTGAGGCAGCACGAAAACGGCGAGCCGACGATAGCCGAGGCGCATGTAGGTCCCGCGATCGATCTCGGCACCACGCAACCGACTGCTCAGCGGAAAGGCGATGTAGCGGTCCAGCACCAAGACGCCATAGGGAATCGCCAACAGCAGAAGGTCACCGATGACGTAGCGCGGCGGGATTCCGAGCACGTCGTAGGCGAAAAAGGGCAGGTCGAAGACGTGCACCGAGAGGTAGAACAGCACCGAGACCGAGATGAAGTAGGCCGTCGAGAAGCGACCGACGCGTGTCGCAAAGCGGAGTTGATCGCCCTCGTCGTCGAGCCGATCGATCGCGCGCAGGAAGCGGCGGGTCGAGACGAACGAGATCAGCAGCTGTAGACCCGACAGACCGAAGAGCAGGCTGAACGACAGCCAGGGCCGAATCGACGGAGCGTCGGCACCGGGCGTATACATGAAGAGAATCAGAATCGGCACGAGCAGGGCAAAGGGATTCATGAATGCACTCTACCGCGTTCGGCAGGCCCCTGGCAACGCGGCTGCGCGCCATGACTGGAATCGGTGGCCACGGCGTTGTAAATTCGCGCCATCTGTCGGATAATGTGCTCCCGCAACGGAGGTCGACGGTGACCCAGAAACGAGACCCAGAGGACAAGAGCGCGCCGCTCGACGAGTTACGTCAATCGATCGATGCGATCGACGGTCGAATTCTCGAGCTGCTGAACGAGCGAGCGCGCGTGGCGCTCGAGATCGGCGCACTGAAGAAGGCAAATCAGAGCCCCTTCTACGTTCCGCAGCGTGAGCGCGCGCTGATCGACCGCTTGCAGCAGCAGAACAGCGGCCCGTTCCCGAATCAGGCGATCGCCCTCGTCTACCGAGAGATCATGTCGGCATCGCTGGCCCTCGAGAATCCGCTCACGGTGGCGTTCTTGGGACCCGACTCGACCTTCACGCACCTCGCGGCCAAGCGCCGCTTCGGTGGCTCGGCGATGCTCGTCCCCTGCCCGACGATCGCCGACATCTTCGACCGCGTCGCCCGCGAGCAGGCGAGCTACGGCGTCGTGCCCGTGGAGAACTCCTCCGAGGGCGTGGTGACGCACACCCTCGACCAATTCGTCAGCTCGAACCTGAAGATCTGCGCCGAAGTCTCCCTCGACGTGCACCTCTATCTGATGGGGCACGAGAGCGATCTCGAGCGATTGACCAAGGTCTACAGCCACCCGCAAGCGCTGGCCCAGTGCCGCAAGTTCATCGAGAGCGAGCTGGCCCAGGTCACCGTCGTCGAGGTCGAAAGCACGGCGCGAGCGGCGCAGCTGGTGCAAAAAGAGCCCGAGGCCGCGGCGATCGCCAGCGTTCTCGCCTCTGAGCTCTACGGCTTGCCGATCTTGCGCGCGCGGATCGAAGATCACGTCGACAACATCACGCGCTTTCTCGTGATCTCCGAAACGACGCCGCCGCCGACGGGCGCCGACAAGACCTCGCTCCTCTTCACCCTGGGCGACGGTCCCGGCAGCCTGTTCCACGTGCTGCGTCCCTTCGCCGATCTGAACGTGAACCTGACGAAAATCGAGAGCCGCCCCTCGAAGAAGAAGCTCTGGGACTACATCTTCTTCATCGACCTCGACGGACACATCGACGAGCCCGGCGTGCAGCAGGTGATCGAGCGCCTCGCGACGCAGTGTACGATGGTCAAACACCTCGGTTCGTACCCCAAAGAGGAGTCGCTGAAACCATGAGCGCAACCGACGTCCGGCCACTGGTCGCCGAGTACATCGAGACCCTGATGCCGTATCAACCCGGCAAACCGATCGAAGAGTTGCAGCGCGAGCTCGGCCTCGATCGGGTGATCAAGCTCGCCTCGAACGAGAACGCCTTCGGCCCCTCGCCCGCCGCCGTCGCCGCCGTCGCCCGGGTACTCACCGACCTGCATCGCTATCCAGACGGAAGCGGGTTCTATCTCAAGCGCGCCCTCGCCGCGCACTACGACGTCGACCCGGCCCAGCTGATCATCGGAAACGGCTCGAACGAGATTATCGAGTTGGCGATTCGCACCTTCATGGGGCCCGGAGACCACCTCTTGACCTCGGCGACGACCTTCGTCGTCTACCGTTTGATCGCCCAGGCCGCGGGGCGGGGCTACCGCGAGGTACCCCTCGCGGGCTACGACTACGACCTCGACGCGATGGCGGCGGCGCTCGATCCCGATACGCGGATGGTCTTCATCGCCAACCCGAACAATCCGACGGGCGCCTGTTTCGACGCCGAGGCCCTCGACCGCTTCCTCGCGCGGGTGCCCAACGAGACGATCGTCGTCCTCGACGAAGCGTACGCCGAATTCGCCGACCCCGAGCGTTTCGAGGATGGGATCGCGATCGTCGCGCGACGACCGCGAACGATCGTGCTGCGCACCTTCTCCAAGGCCTATGGCTTGCCGGGTCTGCGCGTCGGCTTCGGCATCTCGAGCCCCGAGCTGGTGGGGTACATGAACCGCGTGCGCCAACCCTTCAACGTCAACAGCCTGGCACAGGTCGCGGCGATTGCGGCGCTCGACGATACCGAGCACCTCGAGCGCACGCTGCGGGGTACGCGCGCGGGCCGCGAGAAGCTCTCCGCGGCGCTCACCGCGATGGGTCTCGAGGTCGTCCCCTCGCAGGCGAACTTCCTGCTGATCGATCTCGGGCGAGACGGCGTGGAGGTCTTCGGGCGGCTGCTCGAGAAAGGCGTGATCGTGCGCGCGATGGCGGGCTACGGGCTGCGAC
>JAGQJP010000830.1 GCA_020430585.1 Myxococcales bacterium
CCAGCTCGCGAATGTTGCCGGGCCAGGGATTCTTGCGCATCGCGATCACCGCGTCCGTGGTGAAGCCCCGCGCCTTGGCGTTGTATTCGGTGGCGAACTTGTTGAGCAAGAAGCGCGCGATCAGCACCAGATCCTCACCGCGGTCCCGCAGCGGCGGGAGGTTGAGACCGACGACGTTGAGGCGATAGAACAGGTCCTCGCGAAAGCGCCCGCTGCGAATCTCCTCGCTCAGGTCGCGGTTGGTCGCCGCGACGATGCGGATGTCGACGGACTCGCCCTTGGTCGCTCCGACCTTCTGGACCGATTTCTCCTGAATCGCGCGCAACAGCTTGACCTGCAGATTCAGCGGCATCTCGCCGATCTCGTCGAGGAAGAGTGTGCCGCCGTTGGCCACCTGGAACTTGCCGTTCACCGTCGAGACCGCACCCGTGAAGGCGCCGCGCACGTGTCCGAAGAGCTCGCTCTCGAGCAGATTCTCGGGGATGGCGCCGCAGTTGATCGTCACGAAGGGGCCCTTGGCGCGGTTCGAGCGCAGATGGATCTCGCGGGCGATCAACTCCTTGCCCGTCCCGGTTTCGCCCTGGATCAGCACCGAGATGTCCGTCGAGGCGATCTTGCGCACCTTGTCGAAGATGTCGGAGATCGCCTCGCAGCTGCCGATGATCGAGCCGAAGCGCTGCTCTTCGACGGTCTTCTTCAGCTCGCGGTTGTCGAGCTTGAGGGCGTTCAAGGCGAGGGCGTTGCGCAGGATCAGCGAGGCCTGGGCGGCGAAGATCGTCAGCCGCTCGAGGGACTCTTCTTTGAACAGGTTGACGACGTTGTCGTTGCCCAGGTAGAGCACACCCAAGAGGTGCCCGCGATCGAGCATCGGTACGCACATCACCGAGCAGAGCTTGAGATTGACCACCGAGAGGGAGGACGAGAACTCGCGATCGTTGAGGGCGTCGGAGACGATCACCGACTCCCGCGTCTCGACGACCTTCTGGACGATGCTGTCCGAGATCCGCGAGTCCGCGTCGAGGATCGTCTCGCGGTTCATGCTGCGGGCGATCACGATCGACGGCTCCCCCGAGTCCATCAGGATCAGAAAGCCCCGGTCCGCCTGGGTCAGGCGCACGACGAGGTCGATCAGCGTCTCGAGCAGCTTGTTGATGTCGCTCTCGCGCATCAGCCGCTCGGAGAACTCGTAGAGCTTCTCGAAGTAGTCGATCTCTTCGATCGTCTCACTGCTCGGTATCTCGACATCGTCAAAAAGGCTGAAGACGAGCTGCATCGAGCCGATGTCGATCCGATCGCCATTGGAGAGCTTGTAGTTTCGGCGCTTGCGGCCGTTGACCAGCACGTCGAAGCCCTTCTCGAGGGAGCTGATCACGAACGTCTTGCCGTTGAAGGTGATGTGGCCGTGGTGCGGCGCGATGTCGTCGGCATCGAGGTAGAGGTCGTTGTCGGCCGAGCTGCCGAAGGTCGTGATCTTCTTGAAGATCTGATATGTCTCCCGCGACCCGGACGCGGTCTCGAAAACCAAAGTCGGCATCGTTCACTCGGCTTGCGATGGTGGAACCATCTGTTTTTGGGCGCGCTCCATCGTACATCAATCGCGCGAGAAAATCACTCAGAAGGTCGCGCCGAACTGCAACGTCGCGCCCCCGTTCCGCGTCGGGGCCGGAGCGAGATAGAAGTGGAGATTTTTCTTTTGTTTCGAGGTCTTGCGTTCTGGCTTCAGCGGCACTTCGTCCCGCTTGATCAGCACTTTGGGCTGGTAGTAGACGACGGCGTCGATGATCCCCCAGGCGACCAGGCCGATGAACAGCCCGAGCGAGGCGTACTGCGTGATCTGTAGCGCTCGCGCGGTGCGCGCATCGGTTACGATCCCCCGTTTGTCGATCAGGCGCGTCTCGATGTAGAGGTACGTGGTGATGTTCGTCAACAGCGCAAGCCCTTGAAAGACCGCGAAGAGCGTGCCCTTGGAGGTCTGGCCATTTTGGAACTGTCCGACGCCGAAGGGTACGAAGTTCAGCGCATACGTATTGTAGCGCCAGATCTCGCGAATCTTCGACGGCTTCTTCTTCGGCTTGTTCGCCACGTCCTGGATCACCCCGCGACGGATCAGGTCCTTGCGCAGCTCGTCGAAGTAGTTGATCAGCGACGCGGGATGGACGAAGGGGTTGAGATGGGCGGCGGGATTCTTGACCAGCAGTGTGGTGAACTCGATCCGCGCCAGCGAGGTTTGGCGCGACCGAAAATAGCACGCCCCGAGGAGCTCGCGGGCGACGTTCTCGTCCTCGGCGCTGAGCTCCCGCGCCCGCTTCGCCAGGAGGTCGGCGAGGATCTTCTGCGCCTTGTCGTACTCTTGGAAATTGAAGGCATTTTGGGCGAGTTGCAGGGTCTGCGCCGCCGTCGGCGAGTTCTTCGTCTCGGCCTCGATCGGCCCGGGCACGAGGGCGATCACGAGGGAGATGATCAGGAGAACGCGGCGAAACGTCGACATCGCACCATTATAGAAATTTCGCGCGGAATTTCAAAGGTTGCGTGCGAAGTTCTGACCGGCGGCGATCTTGGCGTGCAGCGTGCGAGTCCGCCCGTCGCGGAACGCGACGACGATCGAGACGTCGACCTCGGGCTGGGCGGGCCGTGTGAAGAGTCCCATCGGAATCACGACGGGCCGTCCCGGTTTCGAGGTTCGCGCCGAAGCCCCCCAACGGACGGTGTATTGCCGAACGTTCGCGCCCGTGATCGTCACCCGTCCCGGGCGACAGCGCGCAACGAAGGCTGGTGAGAGGCCAGCGTGACGCGGAAGCACGGTGAAGCGATAGCTCGTCGGCGCGAGCCAGGCGATCGGCGGGACGACGGTGATCACGTAGGATTTCGGGGCGAGCTTCAGATCGACTTTGCCGTCGCCTCGATAGACCCGATCGACCAGAATTCGTGAGCTGATCGGCAGCGCCCGGATCGAAAGCGGAACCGCCACGACCGTCGGCTTTGGCGGCGTCGGCTGCTTCGGCAACGGATCCGGGTTCGTCGGCTGGGGTCCCGTCGGGCGACGTCCCGCCCGCAGGTTGGGCTCGGCGCTGAACCGGCGGTGCACGACGGCGCTGAGCTCCACTGGACGACCGAGGAGCGGCACGAGATCCGTTTCGCGCCTCATTTGACGGGGGCGACGAGCGGATGTGCCTTCCGACACTCGGCGTTCGAGGGCGAGGCGCTCGACCTTCGGCGGCGTTCGTCGGGGATTTGGCGATCGAGAGCCCCATACGAAGTACCAGAGCCCTCCTGCGGCGGCGATGAGAGCGACGAGCGCGATGGCCCAGAGCCACGGGCGACCTCGGTCGCGACTCAGCTCCTCGAGCGCCCGCTGAGCGCGCTCGTCTTTGTCGTCCAGGGTCAGCAGGCGATTGAACCGATCGAGCGCGTCGGCGACCTGGCGCCGTTTCGAGGCCGCTTCGCCGCTCTGGAAGAGCACGCCCTTCAGACGCGTCTCGAAGGCGCTCTGGTAGCGCTCGGGGTCGCGGAAGAAGGCGGCGGCTTCGCGCGGCGGATCGCTGATCTCGATGTCCAGCAGATCGCTCTCGATCTCGGCGATCAGCTCCTGCACGCTCTGGAACCGCGCTTCCGGGTTCTTGTTCAAGCAGCGGCGGAGAATTCCGTGGAGGCGCTTGCCGACCAGGGGCTGTACCTTCTGCGGGTTCTCGTACTTTCCGTCGACGATCAGGCGCAGCAGTGCGTGAGGATTGGAGGCGAAGAAGGGGAGCTTGCCGCAGGCGAGGAAATAGAGCAGCGTGCCGAGGCTGAAGACGTCCGAGCGCGCGTCCTGCGCCTTACCCTCCACCGCTTCGGGCGACATGTGGGCGGGCGAGCCGATCAACGAGCCCGTAACCGTCAGCTGCTGGGTCTCGATCACCTGGGCGATGCCGAAGTCCATCAGCTTGAGCACGCCGTCGTCGCGAATCATGATGTTCTCGGGCTTGATGTCGCGGTGAATGATCCCCGAAGCGTGGGCGTGGGAGACGGCGCGGGCGACCTCGAGCAAGACCATCTCGGCGATCTCGGGATGGCGGACCGGATGCTCGGCGAGAAAGTCCCGCAATGTGGTGCCGTGAATGAACTCGGTGATGATGAAGGTGTTCTTCGAGTCGACGCCGGAAAAATCGTAGATCTCGAGGATGTTACGGTGGCTCAACTTGGCCACCGCCCGGGCTTCGCGCTCGAAGCGCCGGCGGCTCTCTTCCTTGTCGGCGAGGTGGGCGTGCAGTACCTTTATCGCCACCTCGCGGTCGAGAGTCGTATCGACACCGCGATACACGACAGCCATCCCGCCGCGCCCGATTTCTTCGAGCACCCGGTAGCGATCGAGGTTTCGACCAATCAACGCTTCAGTATTCATGGCGACGCTAGCGACGTTCGCCTATACCATACCATAGGTGGAGTGGAAAATATGACGGGAAAACGAGGGGAAAGAGCGCGCGTCCGGCAATGCCAGCCCAAGCTGGAGCTACCCGCACCTCGCGCCGGGCGCTAGACCCGGCGCTGGGCGCCGGCCTCACTGGGTGACGCGGATCTTCAGCTCGGTCAGCTGGGTCGCGTCGGGACGCGATGGCGTCTGCATCATCAGGTCCGTCGCCTTCTGCGTCTTCGGAAAGGCGATCACGTCGCGCAGAGAGGTCGCCCCGGCGAGCAACATCACCAGACGGTCCATCCCGACGGCGAAACCGGCGTGGGGTGGCGTCCCGTGCTGAAGCGCGCGCAGGAAGAAACCGAACTTCTGCTCCGCCTCTTCTTCGCCGATACCGAGGAGCTCGAAGATTCGGCGCTGGATGTCCTGGCGGTGGCAGCGAATCGAGCCCGAGCCGAGCTCGTTGCCGTTCATCACCATGTCGTAGCCCTGGGCCCGAACCTTGCCGGGATCGGAGAAGAGCAGCTCGAAGTCCGCCGGGTTCGGATTACAGAACGGGTGGTGCATCGCGTTGAGCTTCCCGTCCGCTTCGTCGAAGAGCGGGAAATCGACGACCCACAACAGATCGTAGCGATTCGGGTCGGCGAGCTCCAGCGTCTTGCCCAGGTGCGCCCGCAACTGGCCCATCGACTCATGGGCGATGCGGTACTGGTCGGCGACGATCAGCACCAGATCACCGACTTCGAGGCCGAGTCGTTCGCCGATCGCCGCTTTCTCGGCGTCGCTGAAGAATTTGACGATCGGAGCCTGCCAGCCCTCGGCGTTGATCTTGATCCAGGCGAGCCCTTTGGCGCCGTAGATCTTGACGAAGTCGGTCAGCTTGTCGAGCTGCGAGCGAGAGAACTCGGCGCCTTTCTTGACGTTCATCGCCTTGATCACGCCGCCCGACCCGACGACGTCGGCGAAGACCTTGAGTTGGCTCTCGGCGAGGATATCGGTCAGCGAGCCGAGCTCCATTCCGAAGCGCGTGTCCGGTTTGTCCGAGCCGTAGCGCTCGATCGCCTCGCGGTACGTCAGGCGCGGGAAGGGCGTCACGACCGGTTGCCCCGTCACGGGCTCGACGATCGCCTTCATCAGGCCTTCGAGCACCTCGAAGACGTCGTTCTGGTTGACGAAGGACATCTCGAGGTCGATCTGCGTAAACTCCGGCTGACGGTCGGCGCGCAGGTCCTCGTCGCGGAAACAGCGGGCGATCTGGAAGTAGCGATCGTAGCCGGCGATCATCAGGATCTGCTTGAGGGTCTGCGGCGACTGCGGCAGCGCGTAGAATTGGCCCGGGTTGACGCGCGAGGGGACGAGGTAGTCCCTGGCACCCTCAGGGGTGGTCTTCATCAGGATCGGCGTCTCGATCTCGAGGAAGCCCTGGCTGTCGAAATAGTCGCGCGTGAGCTTGTTCATCCGGCTGCGCAGGATCAGATTCTCTTGGAGCGGCCTGCGACGCAGGTCGAGGTAGCGAAACTCGAGGCGTAAGTTGTCATTGGCGCTCGGTGCGTCGCCGATCTCGAATGGCGGCGTCAACGAGGGGTTGAAGATCTCGAGCAGCTCGCCGAGGACCTCGATCTCACCGGTCGCCATCTTCGGGTTGACGTTCTCTCCGCGGGAGACGACGGTGCCGCACACACCGACGACCCACTCGGAGCGCAACCGGTCCGCCTGTTGGTGGGCGGCTTCGTCGACGGTCGGATCGAACTTCAGCTGTGTGATGCCATAGCGATCGCGGAGGTCGATGAAGATCGCCCCACCGTGGTCCCGGTAGTTCTGGACCCAGCCACAGAGGGTGACCCGTTGGCCGACGTTGGAGGCTCTCAGCTCACCGCAGGTGTGCGTGCGTTTGTATTGACTCAAAAAATCGCTCATGTGAGACCTCGAATTCGGTTCTGGTCGCGGTTCGGACGGCCTCGTCCGGCCCTTCGAGCCTACCCATTCAACACGCTCAGTCAGTGTTTGTAAAGGGAAATCCTCTTGAATCGCGACTCGATCTGAACTACAACTGTCGAGATGGGCCGTCGTATGACATATCGGGCGCGCTGCATACTCTGCGTGGTCCTGGCGCTGGCTTTGAGCTGGCTGGCGCTGCGCGATGTCGCCCTTGCGGCGCCAACCCCGCAGCCGGCGCCGCCGACGACGAAGAAGCCGGCGAAAGCCGGATCGAAGAAGGGGCCACAACCCGAAGCGAAGAAGAAGCGTCAGCCCGAGCCGAAGAAGGCAGCGAAGAGCACCAACGACGCGGTCCGCAAGCTGCTGTCGCCGAGCGGGCCGACGCCTGTGAAGAGGCCCACGGATGGCGCCCTCCGACCCAACAGAGCGCCGAAGAGCGAGAGGCCGATCTCGCGCCCGAAGGCCAAGCGTCCGTCGCCGAACACGCCGAGGCCGACGCTGCCGCCGCGGAATGCGGCACCGAAGAAGACGAAGATTCCGCCTGAGCGCGCGCGCGTGATCGCTCTCTCCGACAGCTTCGAGTGGCGGACACGGCTCTCAGCGGTGCGCCGAATGGGCAAGGAGCAGCATGCGGAGTACTACGATGCGCTGATCGCTCGGCTCAAGGACGACGTCTGGGATGTTCGGGAGGAGGCGGAGAAATCCGTCGCTCGCCTGAGTGATATTCGCGCGTTACCGCACCTCTATCCGTTGCTCGACGACAAAGAGCTGCGCGTCGTCCGGGCCACGATTGGTGCGCTGGCCTTCTTCGGTGACAAGCGCGTGGTGCCCTACCTGCTCAAGGCGCTCAAACACGCGGACCCGTCGGTGCGGCTCGCATCGGTGGAGGCGCTGGCGCGCCTGGGCGATCGGAAGACGCTCGACGCGCTGATCGGTCGCCTCGCCGATCCCATCGCGCGCGTGCGATTGGCGGCGCTGCGCGCCCTGGGGCGATTTGGTAGCCCACGCCTCTTCAGCCGGCTGGTGCCGATGCTCCAGGATCGCGATCCCCAGCTCCGCGCGGCGGTGATCGACGCGATCGCCGAGATCGGGAAGGCGAAGGTTCAGCCGATGTTGGTGCGGGCGATGACGGACAAGTCGGCGGTGGTTCGTCGCCGTGCCGCGTTCTATCTCGGGAAGTTCGGCGGCTGGCCCGCCGTCGAGCCCCTCGTCGCCGCACTGAAAGACTCGGATCCCCTCGTCAGAGAGATGGCGGCCTGGGGCCTCGGCTGGTTGCAGAAGGGCCACGTGCTGCGTTTTCTCGTTCCGCTGCTCGACGATCCCGTTCTCGGCGTTCGGCTGTCGGCGCACAACGCGCTGCGACAGCTCAGCGGAAAGTCGCTTCCGCCCAAGCGCTCCGCGTGGCAGGCGTGGCTCGACTCGCGCACCCCGAAGAAACCTACGCCGAAGCCGGTTCCCGAGGCGCCCGCGCCGAAGCTGGCGCCGAAGACGCCGAAGCCCGCGCCGAAGCTGGCGCCGAAGACGCCGAAGCCCGCGCCGAAGCTGGCGCCGAAG
>JAGQJP010000831.1 GCA_020430585.1 Myxococcales bacterium
GAATGGAACGCGGGAAACCGGTCGTCTCGCGATGCGGCTCGTGTTCGCCGCCTTGGCCCTCGGTTGCGGGCTCCTCGGCTGCGGGTCGAGCACTCGCGGCGCCTTCGACGATCTCGACGGCATGACGGCATCTGGAGATGCCACAACGGGCGACGCGGCCGAGCCGGACGGCGGCCCGAACGGCTACGACGCGGCGGACGGCGGCGTCTGGACCGACGTCGTTCTCGCCGACACGACCTCCCCCAGCGGCGACGGTACGGGCGAGCTGAGCGATGGCGGCAGCGGAGAGCCCGACGGCAGCCCGGTCGAGACGCTCGCCGCCGACCTCGTCCATCCCACATACCTGGCCCAGGACGACGCATACCTCTACACGGTAACCCGCGCAGCGCCCTCGAAACGAGAGATCTACCGCATCGCCAAGAGCGACGGTGCGTTGACCCTCGTCGGCACGATCGCCGAAGAGATCTGCGGTTTCGCCGCGGCGGGGGCGTATCTCTTCGCCTCGAGCTGTCTGCAACAGTCGCAGACCCTCTACCGCGTTCCCAAAACGGGCGGGGTTCCACTGCCGTACGCGCCCCTCAGCGCTGCCTGGCCCTTTCGCGGCACGTCCGACACGCTCTGGGCGGGTACGGCCGATGGGTTGTATCGGATCCGCCTCGCCGACGACAAGGTCGAGCCCTTCGGCGATTCGCTGTTGCAGGTCGACGCCGTCGACGTCGACGCGACCCACCTCTACGCGCTCGCATACAAGAGCGGTGAGACGACGGCGATCTGGAAGCTCGCCCTCGACAGCGGCGATGGCACACACTTGGCCGACGTGCAAGGCCCTTCGCCCCCGCGCAGCATCTGCGTCGGAGCGACCGACGTGTTCTACACGACGGGAAACGACCCGGGCGTCGTCGTCCGCGTCGACAAATCGAGCGGCCAATCGGTCCCGATCGGCGGCGAGCTCCTCTACTTCCTCCCCGGGCTGCTCACGACCGACGCGACGAGCGTCTATTTCGCCGTCGAACAGGTTCACGACCCGACCCTCGGCATCTTGCGCTCGGGCTTCGCGATCTGGCGGGCGACGCTCGACGGGAGCGACCTCGCGCCGATGATATCCGCCGTGTCGTTGATCTTCGGCCTCGTCGTCGATGATCGGGCGATCTATTTCACGGACTATGACGGAGGTCGGATCGGACGACGGGTCAAAGAGGCCCTCCCCAATCCCTAAGCCTGCGAGGTGAGCCGATCTGTCGCCTGTATGCCAGGCGATGATCGCGAAACCGGCGTCCGGCGTTGCGGGAGGGCTCAGAAACCGGGCTCGAAGATGATCGAGAACACCGCGGCGCCCGGCTTGCTGCTCCCCGACTGGCTGACAAAGGTGTCGACGACGAAATAGTAGGTGCCGCTCGTGATGTCGGGCAGCACGAAGGACTCGTCGCCGCGCGCGATGCAGCTCTCGGGCGTGAGAGCGCTCAGCCAGTGCGGATCGATGTCCGTGGTCGCGTTGTCCTCGAAGAGGCGCAGCGTCAACGTCCCGCTCAGCGTTTCACCGTTCGGGCCCTGCGGGAGGGTCACGCGGTAGACCACTTCGGGCCCCGATTCGTTCTGATCGCCGCAGCTCGCGCTCGGGTATTGATCGAGCTGCGATGGACCGCGCGTCGAGGTGTCGGCGTAGTGCACCGCCGCAAAGACCAAAACGTCCTGCGCGGTGCTCTGCGGCAGATTGCGATACTGCGCAAATGCGTCGAGATCCAACGCGTAGGGGTCGTCGAGCGTGCCGCTGCCGACGATCGGCGTCGTGGCGTCGGGGGCTGGCTCGTCGAGGACGACGCTGCGTCGCACACGGTCCATCGCCTGGAGGAAGATCAGGTTGTAGATCGGCTTGCCGTAGGTCAATCCCTCGCTCGTGAACCAGCAGTTCTTTCCGCTGTAGCTCGACAGGTGCAGATTGTCGCCGCCGAGCGCATTCGGCACATCCGCGAGGGCGAGGTTCAAGTCGAGCAGCGGAATCTGGTAGGTCTGCGCCAGCGCGCGGATCACCGCGTTGTAGTAGATGATCTTCTGCGGGCGCGTCGTGTCGGTCGTCTCTTCGCGCGGCTTGGTCCGCAGGATCGGGATGATCCCCCGGGACAGACAGATCTCGATCACCTCGGTCATGTTCGCGCGGTAGGCGGTGATCGAGGTCTTTCCGATGTCGTTGCCATTGTACGCGATCAGCGCGAAGGCAGGCTTGAGCAGGTCCAGCTCGCGTTCGATCGCGCTCTTGCCGTTGGTCCGTTTCAGGCCATCGGAGGCGGCCCAACCGCTGATCGCCGCCACGCTGTTGCGGTTCCACGAATTCTCGCCCGGGACGTCGTCGCCGATCGGCTGGCCGAAGAAATCGACGGTCTCCTTGAGGTCGCCGTAGATGTCGAGCTCCATCTTGCCCTCTTCGAGGCAGCCGGCAAATGTATTCGGGTCGTCCTCGAAGCTCGCCCCGAGCTTCGCGAAGACATGCGGACGTTGCCCGTTTTGCTGCCCTTTGGCGAAGATCGCCCGCATCATCGCCTTCACCGAGGGCGTGATCGGAGAGTGAACGCGATCGGTCGGGTAGAGCGTCGGGAGCAACGCGCCGCTCGCGTCTTCGTCCGGTGGCTGACCGTCGCCCGATGCAGCATCCGACGTATCGGAGACGGTCGAGCCATCGGCGGGCTCGAGATCGGGTAGGCCCTCGAGATCGGGTAGGCCCTCGAGATCGGCGCTCAGCAGCGTATCCGAAGGCGCGACGAGGTCCCCAGGCCCGGTGTCGAACGCTCCATCGTCCGCGTCGGCGCCCGTTTGTCCGTTACCGCCGAGATCGCCGATGCGAGTCGACGAGCCGCCACAACCGATCGCCAACAGCAACAGACAGAGGAGCCATCGCAGGTTCGCGTTCATCCCTCCACCCTAGCAAACGGAGCGACCGCTTTCAAACCCTTACGACACGCCGATGGGCCCTCCGTCGTGCCGCTTCGGGCGGCCCTTTGCGGCGGGCTCCTCATCATCGGTCGGGTCGACCACCCCGCATGACCGCTCGTTGCTCTGCGTAGAGCCGAGTTCCCGCGCTCAAATAGAGCCGTGTGCCCCGCCAGCGCACGTGGCGGCGAAACGGTGCCGCGAGCCAGACGCCGATCATCAACACGTCCTTGAAGAGACCCGCCGCCAGCGCGCCCAGCAGCTGCTCGCGACCCCGCAGGCGGTGCCAAGCCAGGCCGTCGCGCGCGAGGGTCACCACGAGCGCCCAACTCAGGGGCCAGAAGGCGCCACCACCGACCAGCGGCGCGACGAGGGCCAGCGCGAGGGGATTGGCGCAGAGCTCCAGCGGATAGCGCAGCGGAAAGAGGCGCCAGCGCAGCATCGCCCAGCGGATGTGGCGTCCGAGATAGCCCCCGAGATTCAGTCGACGGCAGATCGCCACCACCGGGCTGGTCGTCACGGCGATGCGAAAACCGGCCGCGAGGAACATCCGCTCGATCACATAGTCTTCGGCGAGGACCGTCGAGAGGCTCTCCCATCCACCGAGGGAGTCGAGCGTCGCCCGACGAAAGAGCAGCGACTTGCCGATCACGACGGCGTCACCGCGGAGCACGGCGCTCGCCGCGATACTGCCCGCGATCACGCCATTGACCTGCACGTTGTTCAGTAGCGCGCCGAGCGTCTCTTCCCCGTCGCCGACGACGAGGCTCGTCACCAACCCGACCCGCGGCTCGTCGAACGCCGCAACGAGCTGCCAGAGGTAGTCCGGCGCGACGCGGACATTCGAATCGCTGATCACGACGATCGCCTCGCTCCCGCTGGCGAGCATCCCCCGCAGATTCGAGATCTTCGGATTGAGGGCACGCACACTGGCGTCGACGACGAGGCGACTTTTCACCTCGGGGTAGCGCGCCTGGAGCGCCGTGACGATCGCCACCGCGGGATCCGCGGCGTCCTCGACGCCGAAGAGCAGCTCGAACGCGGGATAGTCGAGGGCGAAAAAGCTGCGCAGGTTCTCGGCGAGGTCGTCGTCAGCTCCGCACAGCGGCTTGAGCACGGTCAGCGGAGGAGCGCTCGGTCCCTCGGCGCCCGGATTTGTGACCAACGGCGCCGAACCCCGCCGCGTCAGGCGGTAGAGCGCGACGGTGAAGAGCGTGAGCGTCGCCGTCGAGAGCAGGAGCCACGTCAGGTAGAGCACA
>JAGQJP010000832.1 GCA_020430585.1 Myxococcales bacterium
CTTCGCGGGCAGGTCGGGTAGGTAGACCGGGGTCAGCTTCGTCAGCGGCTTGTCGTTGAGGATCACCATCGCCCCTGGTGGCTCGGTGTCGAGAACGAGCAGCTTCGCGGGCGCCTCGACCGTTGGCTTCCCGTTGGGCGATTTGTTCTCGTGCGGACGCTGCCGCACGCTGACGACGATCAACACGCCGAAGGCGATGATGATCCAGGAGAGACCGACGAGGGTCCACATCAGCAGCTGCTGATGCTTTCGCTTGCGTTGGGGCGCGCCGACGCCGACGAGATCGCCGCTGGTCACCAGCGCCTTCGGATCGGGCTTGGCCGGTTCGAGCTGCTGCGGCTCACGGTTGGCGTAGCGCAATACGGTGGCGGCTTCGGAGCGCTTCATATCGATCTGTTCGATGCGCGTCGCTGCCATCGGGTCGATCTCCGCTCCCGGAGAGGCGAAGTCCTTGCCCTTGCGCCGCGGCGCTTCGGCGCGTACGCCCTCGCTTTCGGGTGCTGGCGGCGGCGACGACAGCGCGGGGGCTGCGAGCTCGGAGCTGGCGGGGCTCGCGTTGCCGTTGCCCGAGGCGGCCATGGCGACTGGTGGTTTCGCACCCTCCTGGGCGAGGGGGATCATGTGTCCATCCGAGATGTCGCGGCGCTTCTGGAAAAACGCGGCGATCTCGTTCTTGACGGGATCGGCGGGCTTGGGCGGAACCTTGACCTCCTTCTTGTAGTCGTCGGAGAACATGTTGCGGACCCATTCGCCGAGGTCGTGTCGACCGAAGTTCGAGGGCAGCGTCAGGAGGTAGTTGGCCAGCGAGCGATGCATCTCGAGGGCATTCTGGTAGCGCTGATCCGGGTCGGCGGAGAGCGACTTCATGATGATCTTGTCGAGCATCGGGCTGAGCTCGGGGCGCACCACGAGCGGCGGGCGGATATTCGCCTCTTGGACGCGGTGGAGCAGGGTCACGTCGTCCTCGTCGGTGTAGACGAGCGACGAGGTGAGGATTTCGTAGAGGATCAGGCCCGCCGAGAAGATGTCCGAGCGGTGGTCGAGCTTCAACCCCTTTGCCTGCTCGGGGCTCATGTAATAGAACTTCCCTTTGATCACGCCGGTTTCGGTCGCGGTGAAGCGCTCGGCGGCCTTGGCGATGCCGAAGTCGATGATCTTCACCTCGCCGTCGAAGGAGAGCAGGATATTCTGCGGGCTGATGTCGCGATGAATGATCCCCAGCGGTCGGCCATTGGCGTCGCGCTTGTTGTGGGCGTAGTGCAGACCGCTGCAAATCTCCATGCCGATGAAGACGCCCGCTTCGATCGGGATCTTGATCCCCGTCGTGTAGAGCTTGCGCAGGATCTGGAACAAGTCCTTGCCCTGAATGTGCTCCATCACGATGTAGTACTGGTTCTCGACGAGCCCGAGGTCGTAGATCTGGGCGATGTTGCAGTGGGTCAGCTGCGCGGTGATCTTCGCCTCGTCGAGCAGCATCTTGATGAATTGGTGGTCCTCGGTGAAGTTCGGGTGCAGCCGCTTGATCGCCAAGATCTTCTCGAAGCCGCCGACGCCCGAGATCTTCGCCTTGTAGACCTCTGCCATCCCGCCGACGGCGATGCGATTGAGCAGGGTGTAGCGTCCGAAAGGCTGTGGCTGTTCGTACAGGGGCATGCTGCTCGTCGTCACCCTTCGCCGATCTCAGCGGATCAGGAGCTGCTTGCGTTCGGCTTGCCGGTCCACACGGAGACAGAATCGTCTGAACTCGGGATATTCTTTAGCCAAAATCCGGACCTTTCGAAGCTCGAGCGAATAGTCGAGGCGGACCGTGGTCCCCGAGGTTTCGTAGCGATAGCGAAAGACCCCGAACCTCGAGACCACCTCGCCCTTGCCTCGCGGCGCCCGCGGGCGATACCCGCGGGGCAGGTCGTAGACCACGCGCCCTTGCTCTTGCCAAGCAAACTTCATCAGCAGGTCGTGGACACGCGTCTCACTCTGGGCAAATTGCTCGGTGAGGCGCATCGGAAACAGAAACAGCGGATGCCGCAGGCCCGTCGCATCGCGCTCGACGAATTGCGGGATGATCGCCCGATAGCTGACCTGCACCGGAGTCTCGAGCTGAGTGGTGTCCGAGAAGTGTGCGCTGCTAAGCTTCGCGCCGGGATAGGTCGAGCCGATCGCCCGCTCGAGCTGGGACCGTCGCTGTGAGGCGACCTGATAGCGCTGTCGCAGAATCGGAGCCAGAGAGCCGCTCACCCGCTGCGAGACCTCGAACGTCGCGTTGCCGTTGGCGCTCAATCGCACACGGCCATCGATCTTCCAGATCGCGTTGGCTGCGCTCTTGACGGGCGTCGTCACGACGTGGCTGTTGCCGTTGGCGTCGATGCGCACTGCCAAGGCGCCCTGATCGAGGTAGGGCACCTCCCCGGTCCCGGAGAACTCCGCGGTCCCGTCGAGGTAGAGGTCGAGCTTCGGTAGGTAGGCGATCGCGTGGTTGAAAGCCCAGAGCGTCGCTGGATAGGAGTGCAAGAGCCCGCGGTCGCGGGTGCGGATCATCACGAATTCCGCCTCGATCCCGGCGTAGCGCAACATCGCGATCAGCAAGGTCGCCTTGTCCTTGCAGTCCCCGTACTTGCGGCGGAAGATCTGGACGACGTGGTATGGCTTGAAGCTGTGGACGCCAAGCTCGATTCCGACGTAGCGGGTATTCTGGACCACCCAGTTGTGGATGCGCTCGACCTTCTTGCGCTCGTCGCTCACGCCTTTGATCAGGGCGTCGACGTGGCGGCGCATCTCGTCGTCGAGCTCGAACTGGCTGTGCACCAGGCGGTGGTACCACTTCGTCAGCTTGGCCCAGTCGCGGAAGGTCGAGACGTTAACGTACGCACCGACCTCGGGGTACCCTGGCATCGAGGGTTCGACGGTCAGCTCGTCGACGGGCGCGATCTCCCAGGTGTAGATGCGCGTCGTGCCGCGGAGCAGCACCGTCGGTCGCTTGACGCCTTTTTCGTACGCGAACAGTGGGCGTTTCGCCGGCATCTCGACGACGAAACGGTGCCGCAGCTTCGGTAGCTGGGTTTGGAACTGTTCGATGTGCCCAAAGAAGCGGCCGAACATGTTCTCGCGGGTGATGTCATCCTTCCGGTAGCGGATGTGGATCGTGTCGCCGACCTCGAGATTGGCGAAGCTCACGACGAAGACGACGACGTCCTGATAGACACCGCCGATCTTGCCAAAGGGGCGGACGCGCCGCACGCTCGTCGGTTGCTGCGTGTCGCCGCCGGGCTTGTGCACCTCGGTGGTGAGGAACTCGAAGGATTGCTGCCCCGGGACGTAATAGAAGGTCTGGCGCTGATACTGCTCGCGCTGCTTGTTGCTCGTCACCCGCACGACGATCTGGTGGAAACGGTCGGCGAGGCCGTTGGGCTTGACGCGGATCGCGTCCTGTTCGAAGAGGATCGTGCCGCCGCTCTGACGCAGGCGAGGTGGCACGGGTTGATTCACGATCGTCGCGTAGGGAACGCTGTAAATCTCCTGGAGCGGGCGATTCTTCTCGAGGAACGCCGTGTAGTCCTTGAGGCGTGTGTTCTGCGGGAAGAGCTCGAGCGCCCGCTTCCACGTCGCCAAGGCGAGACGCGTCTTGCCCATCCGATGCTGGAAGGAGCCGAGCTTTTCGAGAAGATCCGGGCTGTCGGGGTTGATCCGCAGCTGCTCGGCGAGCCGAGCGATGGCGGCATTGTGGCGGCCGTTCTCGAAGAGAAGCTGGGAGTGTTCGAGGGCGAGCTTGTTGCTGTGGACGAGAATCGCTCGCAGCTCGTCGTAGAGCGCCAACAGCGGCTCCAGCTGAAGCGCATCGGCGTATAGACGAACCATGCGTCGACGGCTCTCGACGTCGAGCCGGTAGAGCGTGGCCGCCTTTTTGTAGTGCTCGAGGGCGCTGCGCCGATCGCCGAGGTTGAGCGCGAGATCGCCGAGCAGCACGAGTAGGCGCTGATTGCCGTTGTACCGCTTTTGAAGAGGCATGAGCAGCGCCAGCGCCTTCTCGTGAAGCCCGACGGCGCGAAACGACAGGGCGAGCTCGCCGATGACGCGGAGAGAGCCTGGATCGAGCTGCGCCGCTCGCTGCAGGTAGTGCAGCGCCTTCTCGGCGAGGCGGTGCCGTTTGTAGTGCCAGTACAGGCCCATGAGCGCGCCCGCGCGATCGAGCGGCTTCTTCGCGAGGCCGAGCAATGTGCGATAGGCGCGTCGGCGGCAGTTGTCGTCGTCGGTGCAGGACCAGGCGAGCCCCCTCCACGCCGCGATCGACGTCGGACGTTCGCGGACGAGGGCTTCGAAGAGGGGGCGGTCCTCCTGCTTGTTCGTATCGAAGGGGCGAAAGATCCGTAGCAGCTCGGCGAGCTCGTAACGGCGCTGCCAGCGCGTCGCGTCGTTGGCGCTCTTGACGCGAGCGCGGGCATCGTCGACGGGATTGTAGAGTGCGGGTTTGCGTTTGGGAACCTTCGCCTCGTCGTGTTTCTTCATGTCATCGGGCTTCGAAGAGAAGCGCAGGCCCTTGATCGGCGAGCCATCGGGAGCGGTCACGCGCCAGATCGCGCCCCACTCTCCAGGGCGTGAGCCGACCTTCAGCACCAGGCGGCTGAAGCCCTTCGGGAGATAGACCAAGGTCGCGTCTTGATCGAGGTATCCGCGCCGTTGCTGCGGCTGGAATGCCACGCGGCGGCCATTGACGAAGAGCGCCATTCCCGAGGTGCTGCCGGTGCGCAACGCCACCCATTGCGCCTTTGGCAGCTCGATCGCGATCGCCAGGTAGGCCAGCGACTCTTTCGTATCGCTGAAGTAGCGCTCGAGATTCGCCGCCCCCGGGCTCGTCAGCCCGCGGATCAGCCGCCAGCGGACGGTGTGCTCCTTGCCCTCGCCGACCTGCTTCGGATCGAAGGTGGCGAGCGTCTTGTCGAACTCCGATCCGCTGACCATCCCCCGGTTGCCGAGGTTGTCGAAGGGACCGATCACCCAGAGGTCCGGGGGGAAGCCCTCTTCGCGCAGGACCCGCGCGCGCAGCGCCAGGTCGCCGCGGGACGCGCGATGCCAGGCGTGATAGAGCCTGGCGTGGCTGCGCAGCAGTGGGTTGACCTTTTTCGACGCGGCGATCCGGGCGAGAAGATCCTCGAGAACCTTCGCATCGGGGAGCCACTCTTCTCGGTCGGTCAGCTCGCCGAGCAGGGCGAAGGCGTACGGCGAGCGGTCACGAACCGCTTTGTCGAGCGCCGCGCGTTCGCTCTGAAATAGCGAGAGCTCGTCGCAGAGTGCCGGCCGGCATAGAAAACAGGCGGCGGCGATCAGGAGGTACGGTATCCGGTGGTGCTGCAACATGTGTACGATCTCGGCGACCTGGGCCTCGGTCCTGCCCAAAGCTCGGTCGGTGGGCTGATCCGCGGAACAAAACCCGTTGCGAATGACTGACTTGCAATAGTATACCGCTGTTCTGTCAATCGTACAGTGCAAAGTTAGCGCTTTGAGTCCCTCGGGCGATCGGGTATGATCCGTCGGCGACGCGCCGTCGTCCCGACTCGTCCAGCGCGCGCTGGGCCGCGGCGATCGGCGCCGCTGGGGGCGGTCGTCTGCGGGGGCAGCGACCAACGAGCTCACCGACGGCAGAGGAGCGTGACGAGATGGCTTCCGCACTGCAGAACACCGATCCCGAAGTCCACGAGCTGATTCGCCTCGAGACGCAGCGGCAGTTCGACACCCTGCGCTTGATCGCGAGCGAGAACTACACGAGCAGCGCCGTGCTCGAGGCGAGCGCCTCGGTGCTGACGAACAAGTACTCGGAGGGCTACGCCGGAAAGCGCTATTACCAAGGCCAGCAGTATGTCGACGCGATCGAGCGGCTGGCGATCGAGCGCGCCTGTGCGCTCTTTGGTGCCGACCACGCCAACGTTCAGCCCTACAGCGGATCGCCAGCGAATCTCGCGGTCTACTTCGCGCTGCTGAAGCCTGGCGACAAGGTGATGGGCCTCGGTCTCGATACCGGTGGCCACCTGACCCACGGTTGGGGTGTGAGCATCACGGGCAGCTACTTCACGCCCGTGCGCTACGGCCTCGATCCGCGGACCGAATGTCTGGATTACGACGCGATCCGCGATCTGGCGAAGCGTGAGCGACCCAAGCTGTTGATCGCCGGGATCACCGCCTATCCGCGGCAACTCGACTTCGAGGCTTTCGCCTCGATCGCCCGCGAGGTCGACGCCTATCTCCTCGCCGACATCGCCCATCTCGCGGGGCTCGTCGCTGGCGGGGCGCACCCCAGCCCGATCCCCCACGCCGACGTCGTCTCGACCACGACCCACAAGACGTTGCGCGGGCCCCGCGGTGGGATGTTGATGTGCCGCAAAGCGCTGCGCAAGGCGATCGACAAGGCCGTCTTTCCCGGCCTGCAGGGCGGGCCACACAACCACACCACCGCGGCGATCGCCGTCGCTCTCAAGGAGGCGGCGAGCGACGAATTCAAGACATACGCCCACGCGGTCGTCGCCAACGCCAAGGTCCTCGCCGAAGGGCTACAGGCCGAGGGTTTTCGCTTGATCACAGGAGGCACGGACAATCACCAGATCGTGATGGACGTCACGCCTCGCGGCACGACGGGCAAAGAGTTCGCCCAGGCGCTCGAGCTGGCGGGAATCGTGACGAACTACAACACCGTGCCGAACGATCCGCGCAAGCCCTTCGATCCGAGCGGGTTGCGGATCGGGACGGCGGCGGTCACCTCCCGCGGGATGGGTCCCGACGAGATGCGGCGGACGGCGCGCTGGTTCGGCGAGGCGCTCGAGCATCGCCAGAACGAAGAGGCCCTGCGTCGAATCGGCGACGACGTGCGAGCCCTCGCCGCTCATTTTCCCCCGCCCGGGCCCTACGTCGCGGAGAACACCCCCCTCTAGTCGCCCTCTCGTTCGAGCGGGTTGCGCCGCGCTCGGTGCGCCCCTGTGAGTTGCGGCACGAAAGGAGCACACCGATGGCCGACTACGATCCCGACAAGAAGAACTGGCGCGACATGGATCGCCAGAAGGACCGCAGCAAGCACCGCAAAGAAGAGCGAAGCGGGCCCGCGAATCCGAAGCGCGAGCGCTCGACGCGCTCCTACAAGTCGGCGCTGGACAACGCCTTCGCGAGCGGGCAGCTCGGAGCGCTCGCCGACCGCCTCTCGCAGGGCTCCCCGGTGGCGAAGAAGGCGAGCACCAAGAAGAAAGCGGCGGACGATTCGGGCGCCCCGACGAAAGCCTCTCTGATCAAAGCCTTCAACGATTCCGTTGCCCCCGACGAGGTGACGACGACGCTCGACGCGTTGCTGGCGGTCACCGAGCTGCGCAAGCTCGAGCCCGAGCAGTGGACGCGCGCCCTCGATCATCGCCAGAGCGAGATCGTGGTGCAGGCCCTCGAGCTGCTCGATGGCGCGAACCGTGAGAAACCCCTCAAACGGACAGGCGTTCTGAAGATGAAGCTACAGGAGCTCGTCGACGACCACCGCGAGCGCGAGGTCCGCCTGGCCGCCGCGCAGCTCCTCGACGAGCTCTGAGCCACCCGCCGCGTTTCGCACTCTCCCCGTGCTCCCCGTGTAGTCGAACGGTTCTCGCTGGGGACGAGCGTCTCTCGCTGGGGACGAAGGTCTCTCGCTGGGGACGAAGGTCTCTCGCTGGGGACGAAGGTCTCTCGCTGGGGATGAGCGTCTCGCACCGCACGAAGGGGCGGCTGGGAGTCGAGTCTGTCGGCGTACACCGGGGACGGAACGTGGCGTCGGCGGCCGGGAGAGAAGCTCAGAAACCGTCGGGTTTGTGTTTGACGTCGCCCATCTGCGGCGGCAGAAGCCCGCGTCGCAGCTCGGTCATCGAGACGTTCCCCGATTCGAGCTTCTCTTTCAAATACGCAAAGCCCTTCCAGGGATCGACCTCGTCGCCGCAGGTGAAGAGATCGACCGCGGCGTAGCCGTACTCGGGCCAGGTGTGGATCGTCAGGTGCGATTCGGCGATCACCACCACACCGCTGACGCCGTATGGATTGAAGAGGTGGAAGCACTCTTCGACGATCGTGGCGCCGCTGACGATCGCCGCCTCGCGCAGCTGGTTGCGGCAATAATCGACGTCGTTGAGCTTCTCGTTGTTGCAGTCGTAATATTCCGCCAGGATGTGTCGACCAAGACTTTTCACGTTCGATGTCCTCCTCGGTGCACATTCGGGGTTCGAGCGTACGGCTGGACGAAGAGCAAGACTCGTGCCAGCAATCCGCTCGATCGACCGATGCGCAGCCCGGGCCAACGTTCGCGGCGATTGGCGCCTGAGAGTCGGGCGTGGATCGCGGCGCCGCCGGTGAACGCAGAGTGGGGACTCGAGACCTGGAGTTGGGGCCTATCGAACCCGTCGCTCGGTGAGCGGGCCGCTCCGGGCTGTCGTCGATCCCTAGCCTACTCGATGCGCTGGATCACGTGCCAGCCGAATTGCGTCTTCACCAGCCCGACCTCGTTCTTCTTGAGGCGCAGCGAGAGCTTCTTGAACGGAGGAACGAGGCGCGCCTTCGGCGTGACGTCGTAGGCGCGTCCGCTCTTGGCGCTGCCAGGATCCTCCGAGTACTCCTTCATCAGCGCGTCGATCTTGGCGCCCTTTTTCAGCTTGGCCATCAGGTCCTGGACCATCTTGTCGGCCTCGGCCTTCGTCCGGTCTTTCGCCCGCTTGTCCAGCCGGCGCATCGGACCACCCAGCCCCTTCCAGGCGACGAGGATGTGTTTGACCTTGACCTTCTCGGCGGTCTGTTTGCGATCGAGGATCTCTTTGGACTCGAGGGGGTCGGGCGGCGGCGGCGGCACGCGCTTGATCAGATAGAAGCCAAAGCGGCCTTTGATCACGCCGTACTCGCCGACCTTGAGCCGTGTCCCGAGGGTACGGTAGGCGGGAAGTTGGAACGGCGAGTTGTTGACCCGCGTGGGTTGGGTCGCGTTGGCCATGCGCAGGTCGTCGGAGAGCTCTTTGCGCACCTTGGCGAAATCCTCGCCTTTCTTCAACCGCGCGAGGGCCTTCTTCACGATCGCGTCGGCCTCTTCCTTCTTGCGCGTCTTCGCCTCTTTCCGGATCCGCGGGGCGAAGCGCGGGACCTTCTTGTCCCAGCTGACGAAGATGATGTCGACCAGTACGTCGCCGTCGCCTGCTGGCTTGCGCTTGAGGATCTCGCTGCTCTCGAGCGGATCCGGCGGAGGCGGCGGGAAGCGTTTGATGACGAACCAGCCGCGCCAGGTCTTGACTTGGCCCACCTCGTTCTCTTTGAGACGCAGCGCCAGGTCCTTGTAGACCGGCAACCAGCGCGTCGTCTTGCTGATCGTCAGCGGCTCTTCTCGACTGAGGGAGCGCTTGTCCTCGGAGTGTTTCTTCATCAGATCGAGGAACTTTTCGCCTTTTTTCAGCTTTTCGCTGATCTCCTTGACGAGCTTGTCCGTCGCTTCCTTGGTGCGCTTCATCGCCCGGGGATCCATATAGCGGCCCAGCATCGGCCGCAGATCGTCCCACGCGAGGTGGATGTGCCGCACGTACGCCTTGTCGGTCTCCGGCTTGCGCTTCAGGATCTCGTTCGATTGCAGCGGATCCGGCGGATCGGGAGCGACGCGCTTGACGACGTGCCAACCGAAGCGCGTGCGGACGACGCCGACCTCGCCCATCTTCATCCGCAGCGAGAGACGCTTGAAGGGCGGCACCAGGCGGCTCATCGCCGTCACTTCGTAGGAGCGTCCAATCGATGCGCTGCCGGGATCTTCGGAATATTTCTTCATCAGAGCGACGAAGTCCTCACCCTTCTTGGCGCGCTCGGCGATCTCTTTGACCAGTTGGTCCGCCTGCTCTTTGGTGCGCTTCTTCGCCGCCAGCGGCAGACGGCCACGATACATCCGTGCGAGGTCGCGCCAGGCGATCAGGACGTGCCGCACGTGGACCGTCAGGCCCTTGACCGGCGTGCGCGCCAGAATATCCATCGAGACGATCTTCTTGTCGTCGGAGCGATAGGAAGGCTTTCGCGGATCGCCTGTCTTGATCGTGCGCAGGCCGGGGTCGATCGGCTTCTTCTTCACGGTGTTCTGGGGTTTCGTGGGCCCCGTCGGCGGGGTCTGCTCGTTGCACCCCAGGGCGAAGAGCAGGACAACGAGGAGGGCTCGTCTGGCTAGGCGCATAGAATCTCCTTCGAGTAGTGGACGTTCGGCTTCCGAACGAGCATGACGGTTCATAAAACCGCAGGGCGACCGAAAAATCAACCCGAAATCTTTGCCTCGGGCTCCCGCGGGGCGCTATGATCAATCTCCACTCAGCGGGAGGATCGATGGCCGTTTCGTATCTGCACTATCTCTACCCCCGGTTTCCCGAGCGGTTGGCCGGCAATGCGTCTCTGGCGGTTTGGGCCGAAGGC
>JAGQJP010000833.1 GCA_020430585.1 Myxococcales bacterium
TCGTTCCGGGATTGAGCGCGTCCCATCGATCGGCAGCCCTGCGCGGTGCGGGAGTCGAGCGCGACGGTATTGAGGGTTTCTCAGCTACCCGAGCGTGGTGCGGCGCGACAACGGCTCAGCGCGGGGATCGGCGACGTCGGCGCCAGATCGAGAGGACGCCGAGAAGCGCCAGCATCGGCCAGAGAGGGGTATCGGGGCCACGGTGCGCTGCGCCGGCGAGGGAGCAACCGCCGCCCGAGCTCTGGACCCCCGAGCCATCGCCCGTACCATTCGCGTCGCCGGCTCCGGAGGTGTCGCTCCCTGGGCTGGTCGTGTCGGCTCCCGGCGCCGTCACGTCAGACCCCGGATCGGTCGCGTCGGGGCCGGTCGGCGTCGGCCCGGGCGAATCGAAACCGGGTCGCAGGCCGCCGCGCTCGAAGGCGCCGACGTCGGGTGCGTTCTGCAGGCCGACGTGGTTGATCCCCGGAAGCGGCACGCCTTTGTCGATCAGCGGATGGCCCGCTTTGAGCGTCAGATCGCCCGTCTCGGGGCTCTCGAACTCCGGCTTGACGGCGAAGCCATTGAGCTCGAGGCCCGTCCCATCCTGTAGGCTCGCCAGGTCGGCGTAGCGCACGTCGAGCCACTTGACGAAGCGTTGGGTGCCGTCGAGGTTGTCGCTGTAGAGGTCGTCGTAGTCGAAGTCCACCGCGCCCAAGAGCGACGTCTCGGTGTACTCGATGACGTAGCGGTGGCCGACCCAGATGTTGTTGCGCAGGATCAGGTTGGCGAAGGGCACCGATGGCGCGATCGCCTGCGCATCGGGGTTGTCGCCGGGCAGCGCCGTGGTGTGGTAGACGAGCATCGGCCCGGTCGGCGCGTTGTTCACCTTCAGCGCGTGCTCGCGATAGCCATTGATCACCGTGCGGATCAGCCAGGTCGGCCCGGTCTCGATCGGTGCCAGCGAGACGGCGTTGAAGACCGAGACGATCGTGTTCTCGAAGAAGCGCTGATTGACGCAGGCGCCCTCGGGCTCGAGGCCGTCGTCGCCGATCCGCCGGAGCAGGTTGCCATAGACGTCGATGTCCCGGGCGATGCCGAGATCGGTGGTGTCGAACTCGCCGGTGTAGATCCCGTTGAAGAAACCCTCGATCGTGTTGTAGCGGGCGATGTCGCCGCGTCCGCCGCTGAGGGTGATCCCCGACGCCTCGCCCGTGTGCGCCTTGACCGAGCTCCAGGGCCAGTCGTAGATGCTGGTGTCGCGCAAGCGGTTGTGCTCGATCACGTTCATCGACGCACCCTTGCGGGAGCGTATGCCGGCGATCACGTGATGGATGACGTTGTTGCGCACCCAAACATTCGACGCGCCGCGCAGATCGATGCCAACGGCGTACGGACCGCCGAAGTAGCGAATCTCGAAGCCGTCGATCACCAGGTGCGATTGGCCGTCGACCAGAATCGCGACGCTGCGGACGCCGGCGTAGACCGTCTTCCCGCTCGGCGAGCTCCCGTCGGGGAGGCGCAGGTAGAGCCGCTTGGCGCCCGCGTCGACGAAGAACCCGCCCTTGAGCACGCCGCTCTGTCCCGACTGCCCCCCCGTCTCGTTCTCGAGGTCGGCGAGGCTCTCGTAGTCGTAGATTCGCGCGTCGTCGACGGCGAGGTAGGTCGTCGTTCCGGAAAATGGTGTCCAGTAGATGTCGTCGTGCAGCAACGTCCAGCTCGGATTTGACGCGAGGGCGAGGTCGGAGCCGTCGATGATCGCCCCTGGCTCGCCGATCAAGCCGATCGGCGCCGACTCGGTTCCGCTTCGGGGAAACTCGAGCGACTCGCGGTAGGTCCCAGGTCCGACGACGACGCGATCCCCCGGTTGGGCCTTGTCGAGGGCCGCTTGTATGGTCGCCAGCGGCGCGTCGATCCCGTTGTTCTGGTCGCTGCCGTTCGTCGCCGAGACGTGGAGCACCAGGCCCGTCGGGTCTGGTGGCGTGTCGCGACGCGTCGTCACCGAACCCTTTTCGACCTGCGTGTCGCCGCTCGGATCGCTCACGGTGACCTCGACCTCGTAACTCGTCTCGGGCTCGAGATAGAACAGGCTGCCGATGTGGTGACCCGGAGCGACGCGCAGTAAGCGGTGACCCTCGATCCAGCTGCCATCGCCCGTCTTGCGGTAGCGCAGCGTGACGCGGTCGTCGTCCCCGTTGTCGCCCTGCAGCGTGACGTCGACCCCTGCCGCGTGGATCGTCGCGAAGAGCTCGAGCTGTAGCACGGTCGCCGCCGGCTCGGCCTGCGCCGATGCGAGCGGAACGACGGCGACGACGACGAGACCGAGAAGCAGGACACGCGTCGATCGGTTCATGGGTCACCTCCTTGGTCGATTGTAGCCGCTGACGCCCTCGCCGACGGCAAAAAATCGCTGCGGCGTCGATCATCGCGCATCCCGGCGGTCGGGGCGATCGTCGGCACGATCCTAGATCGAATCGGCTCGCCGCGCGTTAGTCTATGGACGTCGAAACGGAACCCGAACACCATCGTCGAGGAGAACCGCGTGAAAAGACA
>JAGQJP010000834.1 GCA_020430585.1 Myxococcales bacterium
AACAGCTCGAAGCGTCTGATCTCCTGGTCACGGCTGCGCGCCTGAGCCACCGGCGCGTAGGTTGCGATAGCGAGAAAGTAGTGCGTGATCGCCGCGTGCGGCGCGTGTACGCGCTCGGCGCGGGCCCCCGCCTCGGAGGCATACTCGATCACCTTCTCCCAGGCGCCAGCCTTTTCGAAGTGCCGCGCCAAGAGCTCGCTCTGAGACGCGTGGCGTTGCTCGATCGCTTGCGCCACGTTCGCATGCAGCGCCGTGCGCTCGTCGGCGCTCAGCCGATCGTAGGCGACCTCTCGCACGACGTCGTGCGAGAAGTGTAGCCCCGCCGCGGATTCGAAGAGCAGCCTGCGCTGCCGCAGCTCGAGCAGCGACTCGAGGAGGGCGTCACCCTCGAGCTGCGTCGCGTCCCGCAACGTACCGTAGTCGACGTCGGTGCCGAGCGTTGCCGCGGCGGCGACGACATGTTGGGCGAGCGGCGGGACACCGTCGAGTCGATCGGCGATGGTCTGCTCGACACTCTCCCGCCGAATCGACAACGAGGGGTCAGAGACAGCGGCTTCTTCGATGCACCACTCCCCTGTGTCGCTCTTGACCAACCGTCCGGCCTCGAGCGACGCGGCGAGGTATTCGAGGACGAACAGCGGGCTGCCTTGCGTCGTTCGGTGAACCTGTTCCTCCAGCGGCGATGCGGGGCGTCGGTATCCCAGTCCGCGTCTGACGAGTCGCGCCGTGTCTTCGACGCCCAAAGGTTCCAGCCGCAGCCGGCGAGCGAGGAGTGGGCTCTCGTCGAGCGCCTCCAGCTGGCTCCAAAAGAGGGGCCGCGACCGCGCGTCGGCACCTCGATACGCCAAGACGAGCACGACGCCATTGGCGAGCTGCGCCGACTCGAGTCGAGAGACGAGGCTCGCCACGAGGGACAGCGAATCTCCGTCAGCCCACTGCAGATCATCGAGCGCCAAGAGCAGCGGCGCTCTGCGTGTCCAGGCCTCGATCAGCCCGCCCACCGCGTCGACGACCGGCTCGACGTCGGTGATCGTCGGAACGAACAGCGCCTCGGCGAGCTCGGGCACGACCGAGGTGAGCCGTGGCATCAAGGCGGCGATCACGCTCCGGGCCTGGCGATCGAGCCGCGGGACGATCTGACGGGCCCGCACGGGCGAGAGGCCCTGGCCTAGCGTCTCGAGCACGGCGCCGTAGGGTGACTCGGACCGCCATGCGCCTGCGCCGCGCATCAGCGCATCATAGCCTCGCCAGGTGGCGTCGCGGACCGCTTCCTGCAGCAGACGACTCTTGCCCAGTCCCGGTGCGCCCTCGACCAAGAGCAGGGCCGAATGGCCCCCCAATCCAGCTCGGAGTGCCTCGAGGATCTCTCGGCGCTCGCGCTGGCGGCCGACCAACGGAAGCTCGAGCGGGCGCTTGATCACGAGTGGGGGGTCACGCTCGGGCTCGGGCAGGTAGGCGGCCGAGATCGCCGAATCTTCGATCCGAGCGCCGATCTCCGCCGCCAGTCGAGCCGTTTCGGCGTCGGGGCCGATGCCGAGCTCGTCGATCAAGACGGCGGAACAGCGCTCGAAGTGCCGGAGCGCCTCCCGCGGACGACCGAGAAGATAGTAGATCCGCATCGCCTCCCGATGGGCCGCCTCCTGCAGCGGCTCGACGGCGGTGATGCGCAAGGCGAGCTCGAGGGCGCCCTCGAAGTTTTCCGCCGACTTTTCGAAGGCGCAGAGCCGCAACAGGGCGTGCAGATAGCGTTCACGCAGGCGCTCCCGTTCGGCCTCGATCGTCGGGTGGGTCATCTCTTCGAGCAGGTCGCCGCGGTAGAGCGCCAAGGCGGCGCGCAGATCGCGGGCTTCGCCGGCCCGATCGATGCTCACCGGGAGCGCCGACGGCGCATCAGTGGCGCGCACCAGGTGGCTGGTCCGGCGCTGGAACTCTTCGACGTCGACCTCGAACGCGGCGTCTGTGGCCAATCCGACGCTGAAGCTGTCGGCGACCAGTCGCTCGCCGATGGCGCCGCGGATCTGCCAGAGCGCCTGGCGCAGGGCGTAGCGCGCGTCGCTCTCGGAGAGATCGCCCCAGAATTGACCGACGAGAATCGACCGCGCGTGGTCCCGCGAGCGGTGGAGCAAAAGGTAGGCGAGAAGCTCGCGGGCGATGCTCGAGAGCGAACCCGAGACGACGTCGTCGCCGACGAGAACCGTCAGACGACCGAACAGTCGGACGCTGACGGGGTCTGACGTCGATTGGCTCGTCATCGGCTCGTGAACCTCCTCGGATCGGCGCGACGGGCGTATCGCCGGCTCGGGTGTTGGCCCGATCGATTGTGTCTCCGACGCGGGCGGAATGCAAGTCTCCCGCCACGTGCGGCCACGCGGTGCCGGCGCGGGCCGACGCGAGCGACCCCGCGCCGGCGATCCGACGTTCCGAGCGCCGTCGTCACATTTTGTCGGTGACGGTACTCCCTCGTCTCCCGTCGACCGACATTTGCTCGACGCCACGTTGATACCCTACCGTTGCGCCGTCGGCTCGCTTCCTCGAGCGCGCGCGTGAGCGATAGCGCCGATCGTCTGGACTCGCTTCGAGCGTGAGCGATGCTCCGCTCGACCCAACGGAGGGTGAGATGTCTACATTCGAGAATCAACCGGAACGCGATCGCCGAGCTCCTCCAGCGCGTCGCATCGACGAGGGTCTTCGCGGGGGCTTCGACCGAAGGGAGAGCCGCGCTCGGACGCTTGGCAATCGGCCCACGGAGAGGTCGACGGAGCTCGAGCGCGCTGGGGGCGCCGCGCCGATTCCCTTCCGCGGCGAAATGGAGCAGGCCTTTGGCGTCGATTTTTCCGGCGTCCAGGGGTTCACGGGACGCGCCGACACACTTGCACCGCTGAATGCGAAGGCCGTTGCGGTCGGTGAGCACGTCGCATTCGCCGACGCGTCCCCGGACAGGGCGACCGTCGCCCACGAGTTGGCGCACGTCGTACAGACGCGGCAGGCGGGCGCTGGCGAGGCGCAGGCCCGTTCGTCGACAGGGTTCGTCTCCGCTTCGGAACCGGCGGAGGTCGAAGCCGAGCGCGTCGGGGATCGCGTCGCTGCGGGGTTGCCCGCCGGGCCGGTCCGCGCCGCGCCTGGAGAGGGCCTGCACCGCACCAAGATGAGCGACATCGAGAACATCGAGGAGATGCGCTCGAACCGGGGAAACGTCACCTTGGGTGCCGATCCGCGCGCGCAGAAGCGGAACACGGTCGCGCCGGACACCGCGCTGCCCTGGACGCGCGACGGCTGGAATGCCCAGACGATCCTTCGTCGTCTCGGGCAACACGACCGCCTGTCTGCGACCGACAGTGACGGGACTCGTTGTGCCCAGGCCGTCGCGTTGGCGAGCCACATCCTCTCGGGGCCCGCCGCCACGGCGAGCTTTCTCGACCGGGTCGTCGCCGCCGCCCGCAAAGCGCACGCGAAGGGGGTCGACAACCAATATCGCGTGAAAGCCTGCGAGGCGGTGCTCGGCCGAGTGAAGGCGGCGATCAACACGCGAAAGGCGACCTACGACGACCTCTCCTGGGCGCAAGAGGCGATGCACGACATCCTGTTCAAGGATACCGAAGGCACCGACTCGAAGGACATCGGCACGCAGGTCGTCCCCGAAGGCGACGACAAGATGTTCGAGGCGAAGAGTATCGATTGTAGCAACGCCGGTGAGCTGATGTCCCACGCGAAGGGGCTCAAGGACAACGAGCAGCTCGTCTTCCACACGCGGAGGATCACCTTCAACGCCGCCTTCGATGAGAGCGACACCCCCAATGCGACGTCGATGTCGGTCGGCGGTGGGCGGTCCATCGGCCGGGTCGACACCAAACAGAAGCCGAATCCGAGCGCGATCGATCTGCGGCGCGATCGCGAGCACGGGCATCAACTGTTGCTCGTCAAGCGGGGAAGCCGACTCTTCCTGTACGAGCCGGAGATGACCAAGAGCGGGCGGCATCTCCTCGAGGCGAGCGCATCGACGTTGCGCTCCTACATCAAGGACCAGCCGGAGATGTCGATCTACTATTACATGCATGTCGATGGCATCGTCAGACGCAAGCCAGAGGGGTTCCTCGATCCGAACCAGTGTTGAGCCGGTGGTGGGCTTCGCCCGATCGCTCACATCTTCCCGACGAACGGGACCGGTGGCGCGGCGACATCGGTCGGCGCGGCCTTCGCGGCGCCAGGAGCCAACCCCCTGAGGATGTTTTCGAAGCCCGGGATCGGTGCCGCCGTCAGTGCCTTGATGAAGGCCTCGTGGAAGGCCTTGGCGGGGTGCAGCGTTCCCGTGTCGAGTCCGATGATCCGGGTCGATTGTTCTTCGGGAAAGCCGTTGGCCATCTCAATCAGCGTCTTCTGCAGCTCACCGCCCCGAAGGCTCTGGGCCAGGGCCTGCCCGTAGGTGAGTTTCTCGTGGCTGCGCACCGGGTTGCCCCAGAGCTCGGCCGCCGTGTTGGCCTCCCAGCCGGAGAGGGTGCCGTTGTTCTTCGCCGGGTCGGGCCGTGGAACGATGTGCTCGGCCGCATACTTGCCCGGCTGCATCGCGCCGTTTCCGGGCAATTGGGCGTGGGCGCGGATCGTTTCGAGGAACGGCTCGTCCGGTCGATAGCCGATGCGATAGGCGTTCTGAATGTCCGTGTACCCCAGCCTGCAGGCGAGCTCGACCATCTCCTGCGTCTTTCCATTGGACATCTTGTCGTCGCCGAAGGTCTCCCATTGCATCCCGACGTCGTTGGTCACGTGCAACCCCTTCTCGTTCTCGACGTCGTGTGTGAGCAGCGAGACCACGTCACCGAAGCCGAGCGGCGGAGTCGAGGCGGTCTGCTCTCGCACCTTCTCTTTGAGCTGTGCCCGAATCTTCCCGAGCATCCCCCCGACCAGGCCCGCGATGCAGGGTTCTTGGCTGAGCCAGCCGTCGACGGCGTCGACGATCGACTCTTTGAGCTTCTCGAAGAAGTCTCCGTGCTTGGCAGCCCAGTGTCGCTGAAGGCTCTTGCGCGGGGTGCGAATGTGGCCCGAGGCGAAGGAGTCTTGCAGGTAGTGCTGTGCCGCCGCTTCGCGCATCATCGCCTCGTCGATGCCAAGGCCCATCGTCTTCATGTGACCGGCCATCAGCAGCGCCTCCTCGTGCATCGCGCGGTACGAGCCCCCCGCCGAGCCGACGAGGCCAGTGCCCGCAGCGCCGCCACCCTTCCCCTTCGGATCTTGGAAGTGCGCGTAGTTCTTTACGGCGAGCCGCTGATATCGACTGTCGACGGCGTTCTTCACGTCGCTCGAGAACTCGATTCCGTGCCAGATGCCGAGCAGCCCCGGGCGGTGCGGGGGGAATGTCTTGGTCTGATCCCAGTATTGGAATCGCGGGTCGTGGGGGCACTTCTTCTTGATCGCGTACATGATCTCGTCGCGAGTTCCCTTGTTCTTTCCCGGACTGTCCGAATAGACGTAGCGCAGATGCATCATCGAGTCGGGGTTGGGCTTGCCGTCGAGAGTATCCTGGGCCGAGAAATAGTCGCCCGTGAGCATCGTGAAGTCGCCTGCGGTCAGCACGAAGCGATATTGGCTCGGCATCGGGCCGGCGTAGGGTCCTCGGCTCGTGTCGCCGTCCTGCCTGCCGATCGCGAAGCTCCGTCCGCCGGCAGCGTGGTCTCCCGCCCTCTTGTGCTCGTGAGAATCGAACAGTTGAATCGGCGAGTGGGACGGGGGGGCAGCGATCCGAGTCGAGGATTGGGACGAGGCGGCGCCGCCCCTTCCCCGTCCCGTAAGATGTTGCCTCTCGGCCTCGCGTGAGACGTAGTCGCCACGCGCCGCAGCAGCCCCCGCGGCGTCGGCCTGGGCCTCGAGCCCGGGATCTTGTACGACGCTCGAGCTCTTCCCTTGCGGTGTAGCCACGCGCGACTCGCGCTGTTGCACGACGTGCGCCAGCTCGTGGCCGAGCAGCGTTCGGCCGGCTTCCGAACCGAGGTCGGCGGCGTTGCGGGAGAGGTGGATCTGCGACCCTTGGGCATACGCCTGGGCGCCGAGGGCATCGGCGCTCCCGTCACGGTGAAGTCGGACGTCGCTGAAATCGGCGCCGAAGGAGCGCTCCATCGGCGCTTGCAGTCGCCCCAGCCCCTCGCCCTGGCTCCGCAGAAAGCTGAAGTCGTGGGGTCGGGCCGCCGGCTGCGGCGTCGCATTCGTCGTCATCTCGTGTTCCGCCACGTCGGGGACGATCGCGCTCGGTTGGGGCTGCGTCTGCAGAGCGGCGCGCGGAGCGGCCGGCGTGGGGGGCGCTCCTTGGGGCGCGCTCGTCGTCTCCGTATCGACGAGCGGAGCCACCGATTCCAGCTGTTTGGCCTGGTAGACGAACCCGATGGCACACCCCCTCGCGCGTCGCTCCGCCGCCCTTGGGGCGCGCCGGACCGATCGGCGGCGCCCGAGCGTCGAATGCCCGAGAGATCACGCTAGCAGGCCGCCGTCTGCCGAACGTCAGCGTTCGTCGTCGGCCAACGCCTCGGTCCGACAAAACGGTCGTGGCGGCGATATCGCGTGTCCGCCAGGGCCGTGGGATGCGCAGCCGGCGGGGGTCAGGAGCAGTCGAGGACGATTCGGCCGACGACGCCCGAGCGGTCGAGGAGCTCGTGGGCTCGGGACACCTCGTCGAGGGGAACGGTCGCCCCGACGATCGGGCGCAGCGCACCCTCGGCGCGCATCGTCAGCAAACGCTCCCAGTCGTTGCGGCAATCCTTGGGCGAGCAGCCGCGGGAGATCGAGATCGCGTACATCTTCA